>JAZUGD010000116.1:0-12064 GCA_045641025.1 Eubacteriales bacterium | reverse complement strand
ATTTCGCTCCCGTCACGGTCACGCGAGGCGTCGAGGTAGTACATATAGCAGTGTTCACAGCCTTCGCTGTACTTGCGGCAGCCGTGGCACGGGTTCCATATGTTCTCAAGCATTTCCCGCGCCGAGTCCGAGATATACGACCCATGCGGCGACGCATATCGCTATCTTCGCCCACTTGGGCAGAGTCTTCGAGCGGACGCAGAGCACGGTTACGGGCACGGGGAACAAAAATATCCAGCCGAGCACCCATAGCCACGTCCGTCTTTTCTTCTGCGGTGCGGGAGCGTACGTCTGCGCGGACGTTTCGGGAGCGGGAGCCGCCGCTCTCGTCGTGCTTTTGCCCGGTGCGTAGCCGCAGTCGGGGCACGCCGCCGAGAAGTATTCCTTACCGCAGACGGGGCACTTTTTCGCCTCGCTTCCGGCTTTGACTCCGCAATTCGGGCAGAAATTGCCGCCGACGTATTCGTTACCGCAGTTCGGGCATTTGTGGCGGAACTCGTTCGCGCCGCACGCGGGGCACACGGTCACGTCGTTATCGCATTCGGTATCGCAGTATTCACAGACTTTCATTTTAATTCCTGCATTCCTTTCGGCACTTCGCGCCTTCAGGCACGAACGTGCGTCGTGAAACAAGTGTATTTCAGATTTCGTTATTCTGAACGTTTCACGCTTTTGCTTCTTCGGCAAGCTTTGTAAGAGTATCTCCCGCGATGCGGTACGTCGTCCAATCGGACATCGGCTCGGCACCGAGAGAGAGGTAAAAATCAATGCTCGGACGGTTCCAATCGAGGCACCACCACTCAAGCCGTCCGCATCCGCGTTCCACGGCGGTTTTCGCAAGCTCCGCGAGCAGGGCGTGACCTATGCCGCGGCCTCTGTATTCGGGCAGAACGAACAAGTCCTCGAGATATATGCCGCCTCTGCCGAGAAACGTCGAGAAATTGTGAAAATACAGCGCGAACCCGACCTTCCTCCCGTCCTCGACGGCGAAAATCACCTCGGCGGTCTTGCGCTCGAACAGCCACTCCTCGAGGAGCGCCTCGGTTGCGACGACCTCGTGAGCCATCTTTTCGTATTCCGCAAGTGCGCGGATGAAGCCGAGCACCTCGGGCACGTCCTCACGCTTTGCCTTGACGACGGTCATACCGTTTCACCTCTGTGTTATAGCCGAGGAGAGTCGAACACTCACGGTGCGGAGCGGTTATTTTCCCGCAGTCCGGCGTCAATCGCCTCGGCAATATATTATATAGCCTTCGCCTCTTTCCTTGCCCTGCGAAAAAATATCTCGCCCGGCACTGCTCTGCACCTCTTCGGTCAGAGATTTTCGAGTGATTTTCGTCTTTTTCCGAAGTAGGCATACGAGCGTATGTCAATGAGGAAAAGGCGGAAAGCGCCGAAAAGATCGACCGAGAGGCGTAAGTGTTCGGCTCTCCTCGGCTACCGTATGAACCTTCACGCCGCTTACCTCGTTAACAGGTCGTGTTTTCTGCGCGGGAAGCCCTTAAGCGCGGAACGTATTGCCTTGCTTTGCAGAATGACGTAAATGACTGCGCTTTCTATGATGATGTTGGCAACGTAGACCGGAATACGGAGCAGCGTTACCGTGGCGTTGCCGTACATGAAGTAAAGCGCGACGGTTTTAATGAGCATCGAGCCGACGACGTGAGCGGCGGCTACGGGTACGAGCACGGTGAAATAGGTGATTTTTTTATAGGTGATGATGCCGGAGAGCACGCCGCTTATGACGCCTATCGCAACGGCGGCAAGCGTGATGAACGGGTTTATCGGGAGAAGACCCCATATAATACAGCCGAGCACGTCCTCGATAAGAGCGACGACTGCGCCCGCCCACGGCCCGAACAGAAAGCTTGCGAGCATAATCGGCAGGTTTTCAAAGCCGAAACGCAGGTCGTTCGTAATCTTGAACGACAGAATCTTGCCGAGCACGATGCTGAGCGCTACGAAAAGCGCGAGCACGGCGATGAGTTTGACTCTTCCTTTGGTGTTGCCGGTTTCTTTCATAAAAAAAGCACCTCCGTTTCCCTAATGTCAGGCAGGGAAATGAGGCTGCCATGTCACATCGGGATGAACCGCGGCTACCGCAAACCGGGATGTTTTTCGTCCGTCATCGTTTCCCATTTTCCGACGGCACTTTACGCAGACGTGGTTCTCTTCTGTTTGCCGGATTATTCGGCAAAAGACAGTATATCACACAGTATGCCTCTTGTCAACGAAAGACGCCGCGACTTTTGTCGGGTCGCGGCGTAATTTTGTAAATTTTGTATTAAGTGGAAGAAATATTGTCTCTCCATACGAGGCGTATAACGTTTTCGAGAAAGAAGCTGAGGAGCACCACGGCGAGAGTCACCGCAAATACACCCTCGTAGTCTATGTTCGTTTTCGCTCCGCGCAGAAGCGCACCCACCGTGCCGGTCGGGTTGCACACGACCTCGGCGGCAACGCCCGATTTCCACGCGATGCCGAGCCCCGTGATGCATCCCGTGCGGAAATGCGAAAGCACGAGCGGCGCTTTTACGTAAAGCGCAATCTGCGATTTCGACATGCCGTCCGTCTCGCTCATTTCAATGAGGCGCGTGTCGACCGATTCCATTCCCGAGAGGACGTGACTCCATATAATCGGTACTACCATGAAGCACGAAACGACTGTGGGAAGAACCGAGGTCGGTATCCACAGCCACGCGACGATGATGAACGCCGCCACGGGGACGGATTTCATCAGGTGCACGGCGGGGGCGGAAAGCGAGCGGAACACGTGAAACGTGCCGGAGAGCACTCCGCCGATAAAGCCGATAACGGCGGCGGAAAGAAAGCCTGCGGTAATGTGCAGAAGCGACGCGCCGACGGCGCTCAGAAACGTCTTATCGCCGAGTGAGGTCACGAGTCTGCGTACCGTGTCAAACGGGAGAGGGATATCGAGCAGAAGCCGCTCGTTTGCCGCGGACGCGCCGAAGTGCCATATAAGCACGGCACACACGACTGCGGCAAGCCCCCAAAGGAAGGGCGGGAGCTTACTTTTCGTACCAGAAGCCGTCATCGGGCATACCTCCGGTGAGTAAAGAATCAAATCCGTTCAGCACGGCAAGATAACCCGAGAGCTTGGTTTCCATTTCTTCTCCCGTGATGAAGCAGAGTCCGCATTTCGGAATGGCCGCCTCGGCTATTTTGGCATTCGGAACGATGCCGTATTTCTCGCAGAGCACGGCGGTACCGGAGGCGTCCTCCTTGGCCTTTTCTATCGAAACGCCGTATTCCGTGAGAAACCGGTCAACCACGATGGGATGTTCCTCAAGGAACGCGGTGCGGACTACGGTACAACCCATCATGAGAGCGGAATCGGGTGATACCTTCTCCCACTCGTCCGTGAGGTCGATGACCGCCTTCGCGCCCTCGTATTTCATAGTAATGGAGGTCGCGACGGGCTGAGGTGCGATGATTATCGCTTCGGGGTCGGTTGCCCATACCGCGGCAAGCTCGGCGCCCTCGGCAACGTATTCGATTGTTACGTCCGCGTCGGGATCAATGCCGTTTTCGGTGAGCAGATATTTTATGATAAACTCGGGGTTTGCACCCTGACCCGTGGTCACAATCTTCTTTCCCGCAAGGTCAGCCATCGTCTTGACGCTGTCCGTGCGGTCGAGCACCCACAGCACGCCGAGCGTGTTGACGGCAATCGTTTTTATGCCGCCGTTCGTCTTTTTGTAAAGCTTGGAGGCAAGGTTCGTCGCGATTACCGCGATGTCGCACTCACCTGCGGAGAGCTTCGACACTATCTCGTCGGGAGCCGTAACGGATGAGAATTTGAACTGCCCGCCCGCATCCCACATGTTGACCGCGCCGATTCCGGTAGGCCCGGTGAGCACGCAGACGTTTACGGGAGTGTTGTCGGGCGCGGTTATACCGGTCAGACCGTCGGGCTTGGCGACGGCGGTTGTGTTGTCAGCGGTTGTAACGGCGGGCGCATCCGTTTCCGCCGCGCACGCGGCAAAGGAAACGAGAAGCACGAGAGCGAGCAGAATTGATGTAAGTTTTTTCATTTTAATCTCCATTACGCCGCAAAAGCGGCGGTACAAAATTTTGATGAAGCGGCGGCGCGTTTTTTTGCAAATGGATTGCGAAAAAACGAAATCCCGGCTTTTGGATTTTCAGCCGCCGATTCGCGCGTGAAGGGGAACACTTTGGTAAAAACTGTACGGGCCTTCACGCTACTCCTTCAGTATTATATATGAGCCGTCGCGGAGGGCGGTACCTTTTCTTTGTAATTCGTCGAGCGCACGGTAGAGGCTCGTTCTCCCCATTCCCGTGAGCCGCGCAAGCTCTGCCATGTTTGCGGCGTACACGCGTCCGTCCTTCGCGTTTCCGCGCAGATAGCGCAGAAGACAGTCGGCGGACGAATTTCCCGTGTACTCCTTTATCTTGCGGTTGAGGTAGCGCACCTTGTCGGAGAGGAAACGCACGTAGTTTTCCGCACATTCGGGGCGGGTCAGCACGAGCGTCCGAACCGTCTCCTCGGGAATGAAGCGCACGGTGCACTCCGTCCGTGCGACGATGCGGCTGACGGGCTCGTCCCCGCCGAAGAGAGAGGCGGCGCCGAAAACCGAGCCCTCACCGAAAAGCACCTTTACCACGTCGCCGTTTTCGGCATCTCCCGTGCCCGAGAGAAATACGCCGAGCGCTCTCTCACCTGGCGGTGAGAGTATCTCCTCACCTCTTGAGAAGGTGACGGCGGGCGGCAGAGCGGCGACTATTTTTTCGCTTTCCCCGTCCGCAAGTGAGCTGAAAAGGAAAAGATTATTTATATCGTACATATATACCTCAAAAAGTGTTCCGTTTGGTACACTTAATTATAACACGGCTCATTTGATTTGTCAATAAAAAAGCACCGGAATACGGTGCTTGATTAAATCGAAAATTTGTGGTATCATATAAAAAGAACGGAGGGTAAGTTATGCTTGAACTCGTGAAGAATTACGGTGCAACCGTTGCCGTTGCCGTAATCGTTGCCGCAGCGGCGGCACTTGTCGCGGCGAAGCTCGTCCGCGACGGCAAAAAAGGGAAGTGCACCGGATGCTCGAACTGTCCCATGCACGGGCAGTGCGAAAAAGAGAAAAAAGAATAAAAACGTGCGGGTCTTTCGGACGAGAGACCCGCGGCTTTTTTATTTGCGGCTTTTGTTTATTTTATTATATGAGATTATCGCGTAAACTATTGCTCCGATAATGAGCGGGTACGAAACGTAGAGCAGAGCGGTCGACGAAAGCAGGCAGGCGAAACCGTCCGCGCAGAATATCGCGGCGATAAAGAGAAAGACGACGGCGGACTGCCTGTAATACGGGCGTCGGTCAAGTTTTTTTCGCTCTTCCTCGGTCGCGTATATGTAGGCGTTATTCCAGAGAAAGCCTTTCTCGCAAAACTGAAGCACGCTTATCACAAGCGCCCCCGCACTCAGGCAGAAAAGCACGATTGACGAAACGAGTCTTACGGTACTCATGCCATCACCTCCGACGGTATTGTAGCATAAAGAAAAACGTTTGTAAAGACAAACGAAATACAAAACGGAGAGAATGAACGGTCATAGGCAGGGGCGGCGTCGACGTGACGGCGGAGGAGTCGCCCCCTACAGGTTACGCTCCGTACCGGATCGCGGCGCTTTTGCGTATCACGCAAAGGCAGGCTTCGAATCCCCCCCGTTAAAAAGCGCGCCTGGGGGGCACGGCGCGAACCGAAATACACGCTCGCAGTTGCTCGCTTCTCACGGTCGTACGGTATTCTGTACCTAAAGCGATAGCGTCGCTGCCACCTAAAAACACCGCACTGCGGTGTTTCTCGCTCCGTACCGGATCGCGGCGCTTTTGCGTATCACGCAAAGGCAGACTTCGAATCCCCCCGTCAGAAGGCGCGCCTGGGGGGCACGGTGCGAACCGAAATACACGCTCGCAGTTGCTCGCTTCTCACGGTCGTACGGTATTCTGTACCTAAAGTGATAGCGTCGCTGCCACCTAAAAACACCGCACTGCGGTGTTTTTCGCTCCGTACCGGATCGCGGCGGTGGCTTCGAATCCCCCGTTAGAAGACGCAACAAACAAAAAAGACACCGTATGGTGTCTTTTTTGTTTGTATAAGTGCGACCAAAAGGTACATTTCAAAGCTAAAAAAGCGGAAAAGGTACGCCTTCAATGGCATTTTCTGAAATACTTTTTGATTTTCAAAGGTAAGGGCTTTTCTTCTATTCCTTTTGCACTGTCGCACGGAAGCGATATACCAAAAACAGTAAATGAAAAGTATTCGTCTTTTTGATTGTTTGGAAATTGAAATCCTTTATCTGCACGAATACTGATAAAAAATTTGTCTTGAATATCAATTTCATATTCTGACAATTTCAGAATAGTTCCACACACCGTATATCCTGCAAATGTATATTGATATTCACCGTCAAGCTCCACGGGGCTTGTTTCATCCGGCTTTGTAATATCAATGCCAAACCCTGTCAGAAATGTTTCTAATTTCGGAAATCTACCTATGATATTTGAATTAAAGTACTGACAGTATTCGCATTCACACAATGAACGGTTTTGATAATACTCTTTCGTTTTTTCAATGTCTACCGAAAAGACACAGTCATCAATTCTGATCTCTGTCATCTGTTTTTCCACCTTTATGGCTTTTAGCGGTTTTACAAGACGCAATCAACATCACACGGATAGAGGCGCATTGCTCATTCAATGTCCTATACGTCAGTTCATCAATGTAATCTGTCCGATAAAGAAGCTCAAGCCAATATCCAGTTTCACTTGCTTCTTTGAGAGCAATTTCAAGTTTGGAGATAAAATCTTTTGTACCCTGCGCATAATTTGCTTCGTATATGTTAGCACCAATAGATGTACCGGAACGACCAATTTGATTGGAGATAACAGATTCGTGCTTTGATTTCAAGTCTTTGACAAGATTGATGATCTGAACGGAGAAAGACATAGACATATCTGCAAGTTTGTTTTCTTTCATAGGAATTGCCTCCAATCTATAAATCATTATACCGCATTTTCATTGAAAAGTCAATGATGTCGCCGACTGTGTCGGCTAATGATGTTTCGGCGTTGCCGAAATGATGCCGCGTCACTTCGTGCTGCAATGATGCGATGTTTGCCTCTCATGCCCCGCAGGGCACATCATTGCCGAAGGCGACATCATACCCGCAGGGTACATCATTTGCCCGTAAGGGCAAACATCATTCAAAAAAGTCCCTTTTGTTGGTAGACAAAAGAGACTTTTTTGTTGGCGCGCCTGGGGGGATTCGAACCCACGACCTACCGGTTCGTAGCCGGGCACTCTATCCACTGAGCTACAAGCGCATTGTCATTCGACCCGTGTATGATAGCACATTCTTTCTGTAATGTCAATAGGAAAAACAAAAAAACACAAAAAGAATCCCCGAAAATAAGCAAAAAGCCCTTGACAAATCAAAGCCCGCTGTGATAGAATACTATGCACTGAGGTCCATTAGCTCAGTTGGTTAGAGCTACCGGCTCATAACCGGTCGGTCCTAGGTTCGAGTCCTAGATGGACCACCAAAAAAGACAGACACCGTTTTGTGGTGTCTGTCTTTTTTTACATTGGATGTTTAACGTGGATTGTCATGTTAAACGCCGACACCGTTGACGTTGATTTCGATACGGGACTGATATTATGTTGATGTGTACGGGACAATCGAAAACAGAGAAAAAGCTCCCCGACGAATAAACGTCGGGGAGTTTTTTTCTTGTCGGAAAAGGGGGAGTGCGGAACTTTGCAATCGTTATAAATTGAACAGTATATTTCGGAAAAATAAGGTTCCAAGGCGTTGATTTATTGCGTAGAACTGTGAGTTCTGCGCACAGTATACCTTCCTGATTTTAACTATTATATCATAATAACGCGAAAAATGTCAATAAAAAATGAATAATTATATATAATTTTAAAGATAGATTTTTCAAAAAACGTCCGTCAGGAACGAATGCCGAAAAACGTATCGGCACGCCGCCTTTTTGTCCGAAATTTCTGTTCGCGAAAAGCGCATATTCAACAATAAACAGAAATAACCGAAAGGAGATATCATCAATGTCAGAATTCAGACACCGCTGTAAAGAAAAGCAACGCATCCCCCGCAAAACGAAACGTCTCACAACCACGCTCTTACCCCGAAAATCGTCCGGCAAATATACAGACAACCGTATGAAAATACCGGACGGCGTTTCTGCTGAAACGAGTCCCGATACGGCTCGAACAGTACCCTCGAAAGACACGACCGTTTACGACGTGCTCACGTACTGGCTCGAATACGGAAACGTCAACAGAAAGCGTTCCACCAGCCTGAAATACACGTATCTTATAGACAATCATATAGCCCCGGAGCTCGGGGATCTGCCTGCAGACAGACTGTCATCCGCCGCCGTGAACGGCTTCATATCACAAAAACTGAGCAGCGGTCGCCTTGACGGAGAAGGAGGACTTTCCGACTCTTACGTTCGCACGATGTCAATAATTATACAGTCGGCATACACACTTGCATCCGAAGACGGACTGATTGCGCCGACCCGCCTAAAGGTCACCAAGCCCGCAATAAAGAAAAAAAGCATACCGTTATTTTCCGAAAAGAATGCCGTTATTCTGGAGAATCAGCTGCGTACGGATTTGAACACCGTAAAGCTCGGAACGATGATATCGCTCTACACGGGAATGAGAATCGGCGAGGTTTGTGCCCTGTCGTGGGAAGACGTGGATCTGAAAGAAAACGTGTTACGCGTCAGACACACGGTTTCGCGGGTGCAGGGTGCGGAGGGTGCTGCCGCCTCACTCTGCATCGACACTCCGAAAACCGAAGCGTCACAAAGAGACATACCCATTCCGTCGGTTCTTCGGCCGTATCTGTTACATATGAAAGAGATATCACGCTCGGCCTTTGTTGTATCGGACAGAGAAGGCTTTATAAGTCCGCGTACGTACGAGTACAGGTATCACAAGCTGCTCAAAAAGTGCGGAATTCCCGACGTCAATTATCATGCTCTGAGGCACACGTTTGCTACAAGATGTGTCGCAGCCGGAGTGGATATCAAGACCCTCAGTGAAATACTCGGACACTCAAATGTATCGGTTACGCTAAACACCTACGTTCATCCGTCTTTTGAAGCAAAAAGGCAGCAGCTTGAGAAGCTTTTCAATTAAATACCGTTCAAAACAGTACTTTCATCTGCGGCTTTTTGCGCAGAACTCACAGTTCTACGCAAAAAGCCGTTTTGTGTACAAAAAAGTACGATAATCAGCCGAAAACGGAGGGCTAAACATTATGAGAATTAAGCTTGCAATCCTTGAGAACGATGCGAATTATCTCAGAAGAATCGTATCTGCATTTCAGACGAAATACGCCGATAAACTTGAGATTTATTCATTCACCGACAAAGACGTGGCGGTGTCCACTCTTGACTCCGCGAAAATCGACGTTTTTGTTGCGGATGATTCGTTCGATATAGACACAAACGCACTCCCGAAACGCTGCGGATTTGCGTATTTCGTTGATTCGCTCGACACGGTTGCGCTCAATGACCAGTATGCGATTTGTAAATTCCAGAAGGCAGACCTGATATATAAACAGATACTGAGTTTATACAGCGAAACCTCCGGTGCGGCGGCGGGCATAAAGCTCGGCGACGATTCCGCTAAAATTTTCGCATTCCAGCCGGTAAGCGGAGGATGCGGCGCATCGACCATGGCGGCTGCGTGTGCGATTCATTTCGCATCCGGCGGAAAGCGTGTGCTCTACCTGAACCTTGAGAAAACGGGTTCCGCCGACAGTTTCTTCTCCGCTGAGGGTCAGTTCGATATGAGCGACATAATATTCGCGCTCAAGAGCAAGAAAGCGAATCTTGCGCTGAAGCTCGAAAGCTGCGTGAAGCAGGATGCGTGCGGCGTGAATTTCTTCTCGCAGCCCAAGCTTGCGCTTGATATGATGGAGCTGAACACCGACGACCTTCTCCGTCTTATCGGAGAGATTAAGCTTTCCGCGACCTATGACTTTATAATCCTCGACCTCGATTTCGCACTGAATGAGGATATGTTTAAGATACTGCGTCAGACGTACTCGGTTGTATGGGTAGGAGACGGGTCCGATATTTCAAACACCAAGCTGTTCCGTGCGTATACCGCCATTGCCACTATGGAACAGAATGCAGATGCTCCTCTGACAAACAGACTTTGCCTTGCGTACAACAAGTTCAGCAACAAGACATGTAAAACGCTTGACGGTATCGGCATAAAGAACATCGGCGGCGCTCCCAGATACGAGCATGCGACTACTGCTCAGGTACTCGAACAGCTCGCACCCATGGGAATGTTTGACAAAATCATCTGACGTAAGGCGGTGACTTAATGGATTTCGATCAGGAACAGCAGTTCGTCTCCGAAATAAGAACGTACGTTACGGAGAACCTCCCTCTGAGCCGGATGGAGGACGACGAGCTCGAAGAAAAGGTTGAGGAGATAGTAGCCCAGCGAATCGGCGGCGTTTACTGCTCCATCGACCAGAGAGTTTCGATAGTTCAGCAGGTATACAGCTCGATAAGAGGCTTCGGACTTCTCGACACCATAATGAACGACGATTCGATTACCGAGGTTATGATCAACGGTCCCGAAAACGTGTTTATCGAGCAGAAGGGTAAGCTTTTCAAGCTCGATAAGCAGTTTGAGAGCCAGCGCCGACTCGAGGACATCATACAGAGAATAGTCGGCCTTGCCGGACGTGAAGTCAACCAGGCAAACCCGATATGCGACACGAGACTGCCCGACGGTTCACGTGTAAACGTAGTACTGCCTCCCATCGCACTCTGCGGACCGACCATTACGATTCGTAAGTTTTCCAAAAAGCCGATGACCATCGAGAAGCTTATCGAGTACGGCTCGCTTACTCAGGAGATCGCCGACAAGCTTGAGCTTCTCGTTAAAGCCAAGTATAACATATTCATCAGCGGAGGTACCGGCTCCGGTAAAACCACGTTCCTGAACGCGCTGTCCAACTACATACCTCACGACGAGCGAGTTATCACCATAGAGGACTCCGCTGAACTCCAGATTGTCAACATCGACAACCTGGTCAGCCTTGAGACGCGTAATGCCAATGCATCCGGTGCAGGTCAGATTACAATCCGTGATCTTATAAAATCCTCGCTCCGTATGAGACCCGAACGTATAATCGTCGGTGAGTGCCGCGGAGGCGAGGCACTCGACATGCTTCAGGCGATGAACACCGGTCACGACGGTTCGCTTTCAACAGGTCACGCAAACTCTACCGAGGATATGCTCAGCCGACTTGAAACGATGGTACTTCAGGGCGCCGCCGGCCTTCCCCTCGAGGCGATCAGACAGCAGATTGCATCCGCCGTCGATATCATCATCCACCTGTCGCGACTTCGTGACAGATCCAGAAAGACTATGGAGATAACCGAGGTCGTCGGATACGAGAACGGAAAGGTCATCCTGAACCCGCTCTACGTTTTCGAGGAAGACGAAAACAGCACGCTTGAAAAAGTTTCCGGCAAACTGAAACGTACGGATAATCCGATGAAAAACACGTACAAATTACAGCTCTCCGGCATAAAAACCGAGATATGAGGTGAAACGAATGGGATTGTTATCTAAGAAAGAGAGAGGACCGAAGTACTACAGGTCGCTGCTTAATAATCCGATGCTTAATTATTCGGAGTATTATTTCTCTCCGGCTGAAGGTATCTTGTACTTTCTGTTGACGTTTATTGCCGGAGGAATAGCCGGACTGATTTTTTACGGCGGTCTGTTCAGGGAAGACGGCAACACGACGTTTGCAACGATTATCAGCAACATTATAGTGTTTGTTCTTATCGGTTTTGCCGCAAACAGATTTTTCACGCCGATTATCAGGGATTCTCTGAAAGAAAAACGCATCGAAAAATTGAAAACTCAGTTCACCGATTTTTCCTCGGCAATGACCAACGCTCTTGCCAGCGGTATGAAAGTCGGAGGCCAAGCGGTCTTAGGAAGACAA
>JAZUGD010000115.1:0-10670 GCA_045641025.1 Eubacteriales bacterium | reverse complement strand
TGTCTGCATAATGAACGGTTCGCGATAAAGCCTTCCCTTGATAGGGAAGGTGGATTTTGCGAGGTTTACCGAGCAAAAGACGGATGAGTAGTAATGTACAGACTAACTAACCGTCTATAGATTTGCTTGTATCAACTACTCATTCGTCATCCTCCGCTACGCTCGGATGCCACCTGACCCCTTTCGCCACGCGAAAGGAAATCAAGGGAAGGCTTGTGTTTGCGTTTACTTTAAGTAAGTTTACAGACATATAATACAACTTCTGAATGCTGAATGCTGAAAACTGAATGCCCGCCTAACTCCGGTTTATCTAAACCGAAAACCCGCCGAAGGTTCGGCGGGTTTTGCTGTATCATATCTTATTTATTCTCAAGCTTTTTCGCTTCTTCCTCACGCTGCTTGCATATATCCGCCCATTTCGGGAGCTTTGCAAGCGCCTCGGCGAAGCTTTCCATTGCCTTCGGTACGTCAATCTTCTGCGGGCAAATTCCGGTGCACGCGCCGCAGGAAATGCAAGCCGACGGAAGCTTATCCTCGGGGAGCGCGTCCATCTGCATCGGCACGGTGGTGCCGCCGGCAAATTTCACGTCGTTGTAAGCCGAGATAAGCATAGGTATGTCAAGACCCATGGGGCAGCCCTCAACGCAGTACCGGCATCCGGTGCAGGGAACGGCGTCCTTGAGCGCCTCGGCAACGTCCGCAAGAAGCTCAATCTCACCTCCGGTGAGTCTCTGACCGCCCGAGTACGTCTTTACGTTCTCGCGCATCTGCTCTTCGTTTGACATGCCGCTCAGTACGGTGAATATGCCGGGAATCTCCTCAAGCCAGCGGAGAGCCCATGCGGCGGGGCTCTCGTCGGGGCGAATCGCACGGAGCGCCGCCTCAGCCGCCTTGCCGGGCTTCGCGAGTCTGCCGCCGCGAATCGGCTCCATGACGATAATCGGCACGCCTCTCGCGTTCAGTATCTCGCATTTCTTCTTTGCGTCCTGAAGCGTCCAGTCAAGATAATTGAGCTCTATCTGGCAGAATTCCATGTCCTCTCCGTGTCTCTCGAGGAAGGTCTCAAGCGTGTCGGGGCGGGCGTGTGAAGAGAAGCCGAGATGACGGATGCGTCCCGCCTTCTTCTGCTCGATGAAATACTCGATAATCTTCCATCTTTCGTCCTCGTAAACTCCTATCGAGTTTTCGTAGACGTTGTGGAGAAGATAAAAATCAAAATAATCGACGTCACACTTTTCAAGCTGACGCTCAAACGTCGCTGCAGGGTCGTATTTTTCGGCTATCTGGTGACCGGGGTACTTGTCCGCAAGGTTTATCTTTTTGCGGTCGTAGCGCTTCAGCATGCGTCCTGCGGCAAGCTCGGAGTTGCCTCCGTGGTACGGCCACGCGGTATCGAAATAATTGACTCCGTTTTCCACGGCGTAGTCCGCCATACGGATAAACGCGTCCTCGTCGATTGCGCCGTCCTCCGTTTTCGGGAGACGCATGAGCCCGAAGCCGAGAAGGGAAATCTTCTCACCCTGAAAATCACGGTATTTCATAGTTACCTCCGATATGTTCTCTTTTACACTATGATACCAAATTCCGCCCGATTTGTAAAGCGTGAATTGCCCATTGACAAAAAAATCACCGTATTATAAAATATTTTTGAGAAAACGTGAGGATTTTCGCATCCCCGCGTGTATTACTTTACGAAGGAACCTTCACGGAATGAAAAGAAAGGCAGAAAACATGGAGAACGGCGAGAGTAGCTACCGCCGTTATCTCGACGGTGACGAGAGCGCCTTTGCCGAGGTGCAGAGGGCATATTTCGACCGCCTCACCTTCTTTTCCGACCGCTACGTCCGCGACGTTCACGCCGCGGAGGACATCGCAATAGATACTCTTCTCGAGCTTATCGTACATAAGCACCGCTACAATTTCGGCAGCCCGCTTTCCTCGTATCTTTTCACGATAGCGAAAAACAAATCGCTCAATTATCTCCGTCACCGTGACCGCTTTACGGTCACGCCGATTGACGGGGAGGAGAGGGAGGCGGACAGGGCATCGCTCGAGGAGGACGTTCTCAAACGGGACGCTCTTGCGAGAGTCAGCCGCGCCGTAGACGCTCTGCCCGAGGAGCAGAGAGCGCTCGTCCACCTCGTCTATTTCGAGGGGATGACGTACGGGAGCGCGGCAAAAGTGCTCGGAATGGGAAAAAAGAAGGCGGATAATCTTCTGTACCGCGCAAGAGCGGCGCTGAAGAAAACACTTGAAGAGGAAACGGACATATTATGAGAAGAACCGAAGAAGAGGTCGCGGCGGAGCTTGCTCTGCGCCGTGACGAATATTATAAAAACCGCAGGACGCGGGTGCGCCGCACGGTACTCACCGTCGTACCGCTTGTGCTTTGCGCCGTCATTGCCGCCGCTGTAGTACTGCCTCGCATAACGGCTCCCGTGCCGGAGTCGCTGACCGGGGAAGAAGCGGGAAACCCGGAGACGCTCACCAAAGAGGCTGACTTGCCCGACGGTCTGTCAAACGGAACGGGCTACGGCAGCGCAAACCGCGCATTGCTGCTCGGCTTATACGTCGGTGATACCTTCACCGTTACGTTCGGTGAGGACGGAGTCTTCAAAATGGAGCAAATCACCGAGGAAGCGTACGGTGAGACGGTCGAAATAACCGAAAAATCCGTCGAGGCCGAATACGTGAAAGAAACGGTAACGTGGAGACTCGGCGACGACGGACTCGTCTGCATCGGCGACGAGAGATACGCGCTTACGGTCAATACCGACGGAACGAGAGTTCTCACTCCGCTTGACGGCGACGCTCTCGGAATAGGCAGCGTCGTTCTTTATCCGGCGGAGCCGGGGAGGTAAAAATGAAAAAAATCATACCTGTTCTGATTATTATCAGTCTCATGCTCGGCGGCTGTGCCGTTACGGGTGACGTGCAGCCCGAGACGCCATCCGCCATAGCGACAGAAAAGGAAGAAGTAATAATGAACGTAAAAATACCCGAAAGCGTACTTGATTTTACCGCAATACTGCTCAGCGACGCGGTAAGTGCAAGAGGCGGCGACGACACCGTGCTCTCGCCTCTCTCGGCGCTCTATGCGCTCTCAATGGCGGAGGACGGGGCAGAGGGCAGCACTCTCGAGGAGCTGCGTACCGCGCTCTCCTGCGGCATCACCGATGAGGAGAAGGCAGAACTTTTCGGGGAATATATGTCGGGCACGTCTCCCGTGAAAATCTCGAATTCCGTATGGGTAAAGGAAGGCTTTGACGTAAAGCACGGTTTTCTTGAGGAAATGCAGAGCACGTGGAACGCCGACGTATATAACCTCCCGTTCGACGGGAAAATGGTGCAAAAGCTCAACGAAACCGTCAAAGGTGATACCGACGGGCTCATTCCCGAATTTCTCAAAAAGCCCGTGGACGGCGACGTGCTGCTTGTAAACGCGACTGCGCTTGACGCTCTGTGGGAAACACCGTACGAGAAGTACGATATCGTGCCGGGTACGTTCCTCCTCCCCTCGGGAAAAGATACGGACGTTGACTATCTCAAATCGGATGAGCAGACGTATCTTGAGTCGGACGGCACGACGGGCTTTATCAAGCCTTACAAGGGCGGCAGACTTGCCTTCGTCGGCATCCTCCCGCCGGAGAACGTGAACTTCTACGACTATATACACGCCCTCGACGGAGAAGCGCTTGAGGCTCTGCTTGCGTCCGCAAAGACCGTCGATAAGGTCGAGACGGTACTGCCTCGCTTCAGATGCGACTGTGACACCGACCTGCGCGGTATTCTCATGGGAATGGGAGTGCGCAGCGCGTTCGACCCCGAAATGGCGGACTTTACCAAAATGGCGGATACGCACGGCATGCCGTTTTATATAAATAACGTAAAGCAGGATGCCGTGATAGAAGTATCCGAAACGGGTACGCAGGCGGCGGCTGTAACCGAGGTCGAAATGCTTTGCGGCTCCGTACCGATGATTCCGGAGTACAGAGTATACCTGAACCGCCCGTTCGTCTATATGATAATTGACACGGAAACGGGCTTCCCGCTCTTTGCGGGAGCCGAAACGTACATGGGCACGGAGCTGCCCGCACTCAATAAGTAAAGGAGAACGAAATGAAAAAACTTCTTGCATCGCTCCTCGTATTATGCGTTCTTTTCACGGGATGTGCGGCGATTGCCGAAAATCCCGGTGAACCGACGAACACCACCGAAAACACCGTAAAACCTCAGCCCGCGCCCTCGGACGCCTCGCTTGAGCTTTCCGACAAAGCGATTGATTTGATGAAAAACGTCTCGTCTTCGGCAAAAGCCGAAAGAAAAGCGGACGAGGAATTCACCCGCGCACAGACCGCCTTCGGCATCTCTCTTCTGCGGAATACGTGGAAGGAAGGGGAAAAGAAAAACACCCTCGTCTCGCCCCTCTCCGCGATGTTCGCGCTCGCAATGACCGCGAACGGTGCGGCGGGCGACACACTTCTCGAAATGCAGAACGTGCTCGGCGGCAGCATACCGCTCGGCGCGCTCAACGAGTACCTGAACACCTATTCCGCAGGTATGTATAAGTCCGACGAATGCAAGGTCAACCTTGCAAATTCAATATGGTTCCGCGACGACGGCAACTCCTTCGGCTTTGTACCGAAGGATACGTTCCTTCGCTGTAACGCCGATTATTACGGCGCGGCGGCATATAAAGCACCGTTTGACGCTACAACCGTAAAAGATATAAACTCGTGGATAGAAACGAACACGAACGGCTATATCAAGGACATGCTCGAGAAAATCGACGACGACAGCGTCATGTTCCTCATAAACGCCCTCGTGCTCGAATCTCCGTGGGCAAGTGCGTACGATGAATACGCGGTATTTCAGGAAAAGTTCACCTGCCTTGACGGAAAAGAAACGTACCCCGAATTCCTCCATTCCGAGGAGGACGTATATCTCGAGCACGACGGTATCAAGGGCTTTATGAAGAACTATTCCGGTGACGGCTACGCCTTCGTCGGCATCCTTCCTCCCGAGAACAGCGATTTCGATACGTTCGTATCCACGCTTGACGCGGCAACTGTCTCAGAACTTTTGGCAAGCGCCGAACAAACCGACGTCAACGTCACGATGCCCGAGTTTACGTACGAGTGCAATAACGCCCTCATACCCGTGCTGAAGGGTATGGGCATGAACCTCGCGTTCGAGCCCGATTCCGCCGATTTCTCCGGTATTGGCGAGGCTGACGGCAAACTTTACATCGGCGGAGTCATGCAGAACACCTTCATCGACGTTTCAAGAGAGGGCACGAAGGCGGCTGCCGCAACGATAGTTACTGTTAAATGCGAATCCGTCATGGTACCTCCCGAGAACGTGCACGAGGTAGTGCTCGACCGTCCGTTCGTCTATATGATAGTCGATACCGAGGCGTTCGTGCCGCTCTTCTGCGGCGCCGTGACCGAGGTCGGCAACTGAAAACAAACGAAAATCCGAAAAAACGGTGCACGGCACCGTTTTTTCTTGTAAAAATCACGTAAAATTCTCGCAAATTCCACACAAACGCAATAAAGTATGCTATAATAATATAAATTTACTTTAGTACAATGGAAAGGTTTGTTTGAAAGCAAAGTATGCTTATATTGCAGGTGAGCTTCTTTCAAACCCATTTGTGCCTTTTGCCGCAAGAGTGCGGCAAATTCAAAGAAACGGCACAAATGCAAAGAAAGGATTGGTTATAAACATGGGATTTTTCGACAGACTCAAGGCGGGACTCGGCAAAACGAAGCAGGCGGTAATGGAGCCCATAAACGGGCTGTTCAGAAGCTTCGTTCACGTGGATGAGGATTTTCTCGAGGAGCTTGAGGAAATACTTATCTGCTCCGATATGGGAGTAGCCGTAGCCGAATCCGTAGTCGATGAGCTTCGTGAAAAAATAAAAGACGACAGACTTAAGGAAGCGGACGAAGTCAAGGCGGCACTTGCCGGAATCCTCCGCTCCAAGATAGGCGACTGCGAGCCGCTTAATCTTACGACCAAGCCGTCCGTCGTGCTCGTTATCGGCGTTAACGGCGTCGGAAAGACCACGTCAATCGGCAAGATTGCGGCAGGGCTTGTCCGCGACGGCAAAAAGGTAGTCGTTGCGGCGGCGGATACGTTCCGTGCGGCGGCAATAGACCAGCTTGAGGTATGGTGCGAGCGTGCAGGGTGCGAGCTGATAAAGCAGAGCGAGGGCTCCGACCCCGCGGCTGTCGTGTTCGACGCGGCTGCGGCGGCAAAGAAGAGAGGCGCCGACGTGCTTATCGTAGATACCGCGGGCAGACTTCAGAACAAAAAGAACCTTATGGACGAGCTTGCGAAAATCGACCGCGTGCTCTCCCGTGAGCTTCCGGGTGCCGACCGCGAAACGCTTCTCGTGCTCGACTCCACCACGGGTCAGAACGCCGTATCTCAGGCGGTCGAGTTCAAGACGAGTGCCGACATAACGGGACTTATCCTCACCAAGCTTGACGGTACCGCAAAGGGCGGCCCCGTGTTCTCGATAAAGGAAGTGCTCGATATTCCGCTCAAGTATATCGGTGTCGGCGAGCAGATAGACGACCTGCAGCCCTTCGACCCCGAGATGTTCGTCGGAGCGCTTCTCGAAAACTGAGGTAAGACATGAAAATCGTACTTGCATCACGAAACAAAAAGAAAATCCGCGAGCTTCGCGAAATGTTCGATGCCGCGGGGCTTGACGTTGAAGTCCTCTCGCTCGACGATATCGGATACGAGGGAGAGATTGAGGAGAACGGCTCCACGTTCGAGGAAAACTCGATTATAAAAGCGTCCGTGCCCGCATCCCTCGGCTATATCGGCATCGCCGACGACTCGGGGCTCTGCGTCGACGCGCTTGACGGCGCACCGGGCATCTATTCAGCCCGCTTTTCCGAAGGAGAGCCCGACGAAGGACTCACCAAGGACGAGAGAAACAACCGAAGGCTTCTGCGCGTGCTTGAGAACGTCGCGGACGGGGCACGCGGTGCGGGCTTCGTTTCAACGATAGCCTGCGTTATACCGAAGGACTCTCCCGTGGAGGTTCCCGTGTCGGACAGTCTGTGCCCGCTCACGGACGCGGAGAGAGCCCGTGCGAACGGCAATAAGGTGTTCGCCGTACGCGGTGAATGCCGCGGAGTGATAGGTCACGAGGGCAGAGGAGATAACGGCTTCGGCTACGACCCGCTCTTTTACATTCCCGAGCTCGGCAAAACCTTTGCCGAACTCACGGCAGATGAGAAAAACGCAATAAGCCACCGCGGCAGAGCATTTGATCGGTTCGTGAAGCTCGCCGCTCAGATGGCGGGAGGAAAACAGTGATAACCGGAAAACAGAGAGCCGCGCTTCGTGCGATGGCAAACGGACTTGACGTAATATACCAGATAGGCAAGGGCGGACTTTCGGAGGAAAGTTTCGAGGGAATCGACTCCGCACTTGAGGCAAGAGAGCTCATAAAGCTCCGCGTGCTTGAAACGTCGCCCTACGGCGCACGCGAGGCAAGCGACATAATCTGCGAGCGTCTCGGTGCCGAGGGCGTTTCCGCCGTAGGCAGAACGTTCGTCCTTTACAGAGAATCGAAGAAGAAAAAGAAGATAGAAATCTGACGCATACCGCTTTATACGTCAGGGCAAAATTTATTAAGCGAGGCATAACGTGAAAGTCGGAATATTCGGCGGGAGCTTTTCTCCTCCTCATCTCGGTCACCGCAGACTCGCGGAGGAATTCGTGCGTCAGGCGGGGCTGGACAAGCTTATAATAGTGCCCGCGGGCAATCCTCCGCACAAGACGATTGACGGCGGCGCGTCGTGTGACGACCGCTACGATATGTGCGTCAGTGCATTTGCGGATATGCCGTGCGAAACGACGGTAACCCGCTACGAGCTTGACCGCCCGGGTAAGGGCTACACGGTAGATACTCTCGCGCACTTTGCGGGAGAGGGAGAACTATATCTCCTCTGCGGGAGCGATATGTTCCTCACTCTCGAGCAGTGGCGTGACCCCGCGGGGATATTCGCCCGTGCGACCGTCGTCTGCGGCTCGCGCGAGGACGGCGAGGAGGACATAGACGACCTCACCGCGGCGGCTGAGCGTTACACCGAAAACTACGGCGCGCGGTGCCTTCTCATGCGCACCGTACCCAAGGAGATATCGTCAACCGACGTGAGACGCGCACTTGCCGCGTCGGAAAAGCCCGACGGAATATCGGACGGTGTGTTCTCCGTGATAAAAGCCCGCTCGCTTTACGGCTTCAGCCCCGACGTATACGGGCTGCGCGAAAGCGTTTCGCGCAGGATGAAGCCTTCGCGCTTTTCGCACACTCTCGGAGTCGAGAGGGAAGCGGCGGCGCTTGCGAAAATCTATATGCCGGAGAGGGAACACGACCTGAGAATTGCCGCTCTCCTGCACGATATCACGAAAAACGAAACAAACGAAAAACAGTTGCAATATTGCGAAGAATTTGGTATAATAATCGGAGACTTTGAAAAAGCAGCACCCAAGCTTCTTCACGCAATAACGGGAGCGGCAGTCGCCGCACGCGACTACACGGCGTACGTGACCCCGGAAATCATCGGTGCGATAAGATGGCATACCACCGGGCGGCGCGGAATGACGCTGTTTGAGACGCTCGTGTACCTTGCCGATTACATCGAGGATACGCGCACGTTTGACGAATGCGTCGCGCTGCGTGAGTATTTCCACGGTGCGTCCCCCGAAACGATGAGTGAAAAGGACGCTCGCGTGCATCTTTACAAAACGGTAATCAAATCGGTTGAGGCGACCGTCGAAGGGCTGACCCGCGAGGGACTCCCCGTCGACACGAACACGACCGAATACGGAGAATATACGAAAGCCCTGCTCATATCCGGGCAGGAGACGTAATGGAGACAGTAAATGAACAAAAAAGCATTCAAAACGGTTCTTTGTGCAACGGTACTTCTGTTCGTTGCTATGTTTGCCGTAGTCGGCATAATGGCTTCGTATCTGTTCGGCTACACGCCGGAGCAGAGAGATCCCGCAAGCGAGACGGTTATCCGCTACGACCCCGATAATAACCCCATCGTCATGAAGGAGACCGAGGCGGCGGAGTACAACTTCCTCGTTCTCGGGCACGACCGCGCTGCGGTGCTTACCGACGTTATCATGCTCGTGAACTACGACGTAACCTCAGGCTCCGTATCAATCCTGCAGTTCCCGCGTGACACTTACGTAAGCTACGGCGTCGACACCGCGAAGATAAACGCTACCTACAGCTCGTTCTACCACGAGTTCAAGTACAAGGGCGAGAGCGACCCCGAGCTCAAGGCGCTCCGCAAATTCGCCGACATTCTTGAGGAGGCGCTCTGCACCAAGATTAACTACTGCACGATCATGAACCTCGACGGCTTCGGCAACATCGTCGACGCAATCGGAGGCGTTGAGCTCACCGTACCCGCGAGAATGGTGTATAACGACCCGTGGCAGAACCTCTACATCGACCTTTATCCCGGATACCAGACGCTCTACGGAAACGAAGCCGAGCAGTTCGTGCGTTTCCGTTACGGATATACCAACGGCGACCTCGGACGTGAGGACGCGCAGAAGATTTTCATGAGCGCGTTCATCAAGAAGGCGAAGGAAACCGTTACGATATCTAAGCTTACCGAAATCGGTCAGATTCTCGTTGATAACGTCTATACCGACCTCACGGTAAGCGACGTCGTTTACTTCGGCAAGAACCTCCTGAACATTGATATGTCGAAGATAAAGATGAAAACGATACCTACGGGCGTCGTAAGCTCGGGTCACCTCGTCGTCAACCGCAAGGAGCTTCTGAACATCGTGAACGAAAGCTTCAACGTATACGACCAGATGATACCGGATGCGTTCTTCGACCCGCACCTCACCTTCTGCAACGCATACAATCAGGAGCACATCAACAACTACTATGCAGACAACTGGGTATACGGCGGTGAAGAGTACAACGCCGGTGACGTCAACGAAAACTCTATAAACATCCCGCGTTCTTATTAAGCAAAGGAGCACGAAATGGATAACGAAAACACCGTAATCGATATCAGCACACCCGAAAAGCTTGCCGAGTACGCCGTAAAGGTTCTCGATGAGAAAAAGGCGAAGGATATAAAGCTTCTCCACGTTGAGGAGCATACGATAATCGCCGATAACTACGTCATCTGCACCGGTTCGTCCGTGACTCAGCTCCGCAGCCTTGCGGACGAGGTCGAGTTTCGTATGACAGAGGCGGGCAATCCTCCCACGAGAATCGAGGGAGACGGCTCGGGCGGATGGATTCTGCTTGACTTCGCGTCGCTTATCGTTCACATCTTTTCCTCACAGTCGAGAGAGTTCTACAACATCGAAAAACTGTTCGGTGAAGATTCCGCAGTTGATATTTCGTCTCTTCTCACCGACGACTGATTCCCGAAAGGCAGCATACATATGAAATACGATTTTGAAGTAATAGAGAAAAAATGGCAGAAGCGCTGGGAGGACGAGGGCGTCTTCCACGCGCAGAACGACCCGTCGAAGAAGAAGTTCTACGGCCTCGTAGAATTCCCGTATCCGTCCGGTGCGGGCATGCACGTAGGTCACATCAAGGCGTACTCAGGACTTGAGGTCATCAGCCGTGCAAGACGTATGCAGGGCTACAA
>JAZUGD010000114.1:0-1572 GCA_045641025.1 Eubacteriales bacterium | reverse complement strand
GAGAGCAGCCACGCGGCGGGCAGAAGCACGAACAGCTGACGGCAGATTGAAACGATGAGACTGTGTACGGGATTGCCGATAGCCTGAAATACCGAGCCTGCGATAATGCAGAAGCCCGCAAGCACGTAGTGCGTACCGATGATGCGAAGCGCGGGTACGCCGATTGCGAGCATTTCCTCATCGGCATTGAAGAAGCCGAGCAGTACGCCGGGGATAAACTCGAACAGCAGAAGCCCGATGAGCATGATGCATACGGCGGTAATAATCGTAAGCACGATGGTCTTCTTAACGCGTTCAAGCTTTCTTGCGCCGTAGTTGTAAGAAATAATCGGCACCATGCCGTTGTTGAGACCGAATATCGGCATGAATATAAAGCTCTGAAGCTTGAAATATACGCCGAAAACGGTAGCCGCAACGGTGGTGAACGAAAGCAGAATTTCGTTCATGCAGAACGTCATGACCGAACCGATGCTCTGCATGATAATCGAAGGGAAGCCCACCTTGTAAATGGCGGAGGCGGCCTTCGTATCCCAGCGGATTTTCTTTATCGACAAATGAATATCGGGGTTTTTCTTTATGTTCATTATCATTGCCGCAATCGCCGCGATAATCTGTCCCGCAACCGTGGCAACCGCCGCACCCGCAACCTCAAGACGCGGGAAGCCGAGGAGACCGAAAATGAGAATCGGGTCGAGGATGATATTTATAACCGCACCGAGCAGCTGAGTGCACATGGCAAGGTTCGAGCGCCCCGTAGACTGAAGAAGTCTCTCAAAGCAGAACTGCAGGAATATACCGAACGACGCACCGAGACATATGGTCGAATACTGCGTACCGTAATTTACAATAGCCTCAACGTCCGTCTGCACTCTGAAGAAGAGCGGCGAGAGAAAGAAGCCGATAAGCGCGAATACGATAAACGAACAAATAGACAGAAATACTCCGGTGTTCGCCGCCTTGTCTGCATTATCCTGCTGCTTCGCACCGAGCGAGCGTGAGAGCAGGGCGTTGATACCTACTGCAGTACCTGCACCGACCGCTATCATAAGGTTCTGCAGCGGGAACGCAAGCGAAACCGCAGTAAGCGCATCCTGACAAAGATAAGAAACGAAAATGCTGTCAACGACGTTATAAAATGCCTGAACGAGCATCGAAATCATCATCGGAATCGCCATGCTTGCAAGCAGACGTCCCACGGGCATGGTGCCCATTTTGTTTTCCCTTACGGTGTTTTCCATTATTACCTCATAACAAAAAGAAACGGCGGGTTTTCCCGCCGGAAAAATCTGTCGGTATTATACGACAAATTTCGCGTTTTGTCAAGAAAAGAGCGCGGCATTTGCCGCGCCCACCTCACATGCCGGAAACCATCACCTCTCTCAGCTCAAGAATTATCTTCTTTTCAAGCCTTGATATATAAGACTGTGATATCCCCATCATATCCGCAACCTCCTTCTGCGTCTTCTCGGGGTGACCGTCAAGTCCGTATCTCAGCTTGATTATAAGCTTTTCTCTTTCATCAAGACGTTCAACTGCAGCGTGAAGCTCGCGCTCGTGCTAAGTCGGAGGCCA
>JAZUGD010000113.1:0-5801 GCA_045641025.1 Eubacteriales bacterium | reverse complement strand
ATATCGCGGGCTTCAGCGTAACCCTCGGAAAATAACGAAAAAGCACCCGCAACGGTGCTTTGTTCAATTATGAATGCGGAATGCGGAATTCGGAACGGCGACGTTTGCCGCAGGCGAACAACCGCCGAACGAATTTTTTAAAAATTCGGCGGAGGCTTGCTCCGCTCTGCGGTTGTGTAAAACGAAAAACGGGCGGTCAATGACCGCCCTACGGGTTTAATATTTGTGCGTATCGTAAGACGCTTTTCTTTGAAGCCACAGGCGCAAAGAAAAGCTTTGTAAAAGAAACGCCGTATGGGCGGGACTCCGTCCCGAGCCCTGCCGCCTTTGAAAAGGCGGGCGAAACTTTTCATACAATAAGTAAAGCGGAGCTTTACGTCTGTGGATATACTTCAAGTACAGTATAAAACTTTTTTAAAGTTTTTTCGGTGACGGCTCATCGGAGAAAGGGAATTTTTCCGAAAAGGAAAAAATCGTCTCCCCGTTTTCTTATCTCTCCCAGTACTTGCGATCGAGGGAGCGGTAGCCGAGGGCTTCGGCGATATGCGAAGCGCCGACGGTTTCCTCGCCGGCGAGGTCGGCGATGGTGCGTGCTACGCGGAGCACGCGGTCGTAGCCGCGGGCGCTCATGCCGAGGCGCTCGAACGCGCCCTTCAACACCGCCTCTCCTGCGGCGTCGGGGGTGCAGTATTTTTTGATACCTTTGGTATCGAGCCGTGCGTTCGAGCAGTTCTGCCGTGCTTCCGCGAGGCGGCGTGCCGCCTCGACGCGGGCGCGGACGACCTCCGACGATTCCGCATCCTCGTTCGGGGATGACACCTCGGAATAGGTGAGCGCGGGCATCTCTACCTGAATGTCGATTCGGTCGAGCAGGGGACCGCTTATGCGGGAGAGGTACTTCTGTATGTCGTCTTCTCTGCACGTGCATTCGCGCACCGTGGAGCCGTAATAGCCGCACTTGCACGGGTTCATCGCACACACGAGCATGAACTCGGTGGGGAAAATTGCGCGTCCTGCGGCGCGGGTTATCGTGACGTGACCGTCCTCCATCGGCTGACGGAGCGTTTCGGTCACGGTCTTGTTGAACTCGGGCAGCTCGTCGAGGAAGAGCACGCCGTTGTGCGCGAGCGAAATCTCTCCCGGCTTCGGCGTTGCGCCGCCTCCGGCAAGGGATACCGACGACGCCGTGTGATGCGGCGCGCGGAACGGGCGGCGGGCGGAAATCGGGTATTCGGCGTCGAGGCAGCCGGCGGCACTGTGGATGCGCGCGCTCTCCACCGCCTCGTCGAAATTCATCTTGGGAAGGATGGACGGCAGACGCTTTGCGAGCATCGACTTGCCCGAGCCGGGCGGGCCGATGAGCAGGATGTTGTGCCCGCCCGCGGCGGCGATTTCCATCGCGCGGCGAGCCTGCTTCTGCCCCTTTATGTCCGCCATGTCGGCGGAGCCGATAAACGTGCGGTCGAACGACGACGGGTCGTACACCGCCTGCGGGAGCATGCGCGCACCGTTGAAGTGCTCGACTATCTCCATTATGTTTTTCGCGTACATCACGTCGACACCCGTGACCGCGGACGCTTCCTTTGCATTTGCGGCGGGTACGATGACGTGCGGCACCTTCGCGTCGCGCGCGGCGAGCACCATGTTCAGTACTCCCTGCACGGGGCGCAGGTCTCCCGAAAGAGACAGCTCGCCGATTATGCAGTATTCCTTCAGGTTCGTCACGTACGGGATGTCGCCCGACGCGTGAAGAAGCGTCGTGAGAATTGCCGCGTCGAGGGCACTGCCCTCCTTTTTGCGGTCGGCAGGTGCGAGGTTTATGAGAATCCGCTGAAACGGAAAATTGCAGCCGCAGTTGAGCGCGGCGGATTTTATGCGGTAAGACGATTCCTTTACGGCGGCGTCGGGCAGACCTACGATGTCAAGCGAGAATATCCCCGGGGATACGTCGGTCTCAACGGTTACGATGAAGCCGTCGATTCCGAAAAGCCCCGCGGAATATACGGACGTAAGCATAAGTGTCCTCCTCAGAACGTGAGAGCCTCGCACGCGAGGCATTTTTTGGTTACCGTGTCAACGGTGAACAGTGCACCGTGCGCCGATTCGTTCCCGCGGGCACCGTTCAGGCGGGTCGGGAGCTTTTCCCTGAAGCGGCGCAGCACCGCGTCCTTGTCCGCGCCGATGACGCCGTTCTCCGAGCCGGTCATGCCGAGGTCGGTGATGTAGCCGAGCCCGCCGGGGAAGACGCGTGCGTCGGCGGTCTGTACGTGGGTATGCGTGCCGAAGAGCACCTGCACTCTCCCGTCGAGATGCCACGCCATCGCGATTTTCTCGGACGTTGCCTCCGCGTGAAAATCAAGCACGGCGACGTCGTACTGCCCCGCGAGCTTATCAAGCAGACGGTCGGCGGCGTCAAACGGCGGAGAAACGGGGTCCATGAACGCATTGCCCGTGAGGTTGAACACGAGCACGCGCACGCCCTTCACGTCGATTATCACGTATCCGTGACCGGGTATCGACGGCGGGTAGTTCGCGGGGCGGAGCACCGTTTCGTGCTCGTCGAGATAGTCGAATATCTCTCTCCTCTGCCACGTGTGGTTGCCGCCCGTGATAACGTCGGCTCCGCTGTCAAGGAGCGATTCCGTCGACGACGGAAGCATTCCGTCGCCCTCGGCGGAGTTCTCTCCGTTCACTATGACGAGGTCGGCGCCCGTCTGCGACGCGATGCGCGAGAGGCGGCGGCCGTTCTCAAGATATGACGTGCCGGGGTCGCCCACAACGTCGCCCACGGCAAGAATTTTAAGCTCCATAATTTCTCCGAAAATAAAGCCTACTGAAAAACTCAGTAGGCTTCGGTGTTAGGCTTATATATATTGCCTACGGTAATCCACTCATGCCCGCAGGCAAATCATGTGCGCAGCACAATTCATACCCGCAGGGTAATTCACAAATCCCGCAAGGGATTTAATTCATTTTATTTGTCTCCTCTGCGCCGTCTGTTGTAGTCGGACTTCGGATTGACTATTTCTCTCCAGTCGATGTCGCCGCGGTCAAGCGCGCAGATGAGCACCTCGGCGGTCGCGATGTTCGTTGCGGCGGGCACGTTGTAAAGGTCACAGAGACGGAGCAGGTTGCTCTCCGGCTCGTCGAACGAATACTCGGGTGAGGTGGAACGGAAATAGAGAAGCACGTCAATCTCGTTATATGCGATTCGCGAAGCGATCTGCTCGGCACCGCCCTGCTCGCCGGCGAGAAGCTTGGTTATCTTCAGCCCGGTGGCCTCGGACACGTACTTGCCCGTGGTGGCGGTAGCACAAATGTTATGCTTTGACAGAATACCGCAGTACGCGATGCAGAACTGGGTCATAAGCTCTTTTTTCGTATCGTGCGCTATGAGTGCTATTTCCATTTTCGTACCCTTTCTTATATATAAGCATCAGAGGATGCGCTTTTTCGTTTTCTTTTTTATTGATTTGATTCCCGTGAACAGCTTCACGTCGTTCCCCTCGAGACGCAGCGCGATGTTGCGCAGCGCCGTCATCGCGGGCGATTTTGCGTCGGGCAGCTCTCCGTCCTCGGCGGCGAGCATCAGCGAGCGGTCGTAGGGAACGATTCCCGCACAGCGCACGCCGGACTCGTCGATTATCGAGAGCACTCCCTCGCGCGTACCGTCGGCGGCGTCACGCACGTCGAAGGTGTTTATGACGAGGCGGAGTCTGTCGGCGTCGTTCTCCCCGAGCCCGAGCGCAGTCACCGTGGAGGGCACGGCGCGTACGGACGTGGGTATCTGAGTCGTGACGAGGAGCACCGTGTCGGCAAAGCCCGTCGCAATCTCGGGGGCGCAGACCATTCCGGCGGTGTCGCATATGACGTGGTCGGCTCCGGTGCACTCCGCGAGTGCGTCAAGAGCTTTTGCAATCGCGCCGGGCGCGAAATCCGCGGCGTCGTATACTGCGGGGGAAGGGCAGAAATCCACGTTTTTCCCATCCCACGGGTGAAGCAGTACCTTGTCGGGCGTGCAGCGTCCGGCACACAGGTCGCCGATATCGAACAGCGCCTCGTCGTCTACTCCGAGAAGCAGGTCAAGACTCCGTCCGTAAAGGTCGAGGTCGACGAGAAGAACGTGTCTGCCCATTGCGGCAAACGCGTTTGCAAGCCCGACGCTCAGCGTCGACTTGCCGATGCCTCCCTTTGACGAGGTAACGAGTATCTTCATCGCAGACCCTTTCATTATTCACAACGCGTGAATATTTGTATATATTTACAAGTACACACGGTTATTGTAGCACATTTTTATATAAATTGCAATAGAGTTATTCGGTTTTATTCCGATTTTGCACCTTCGTCCGCCGCTTTTTTCTGCTTCGTGATACGCGACCAGAGCCATATGATAAGCTGACCGGGAATACCGAGCGTCGGGATGAGCATACCGTTTATATCCCACGCGAGGAATGAAACGAGCACGGCGGCGAGGGCGCTCCACATAAGAAGCGAAATTATGAGGAAGTTGCGGCGGCGCTCAAACCATATCGAGTTGAAAACGAGCCACAGCAGTGCGGATGCGGGCACGGCGTATACGAATACGAGCCAATGAGCGAAGGTATCGGGCCCGAGGTATTCGAACATGATGTACGCAAGCGTGGTGAGCAGCCAGAGCAGAATTATGCTCATGCCGGTGATAAAGCCGCGGTTTTTCGTAGTGCGGCGGCTCTTCAGCACGTCCGTGGGCGCGACCTCGTGGTTTTCCTCAAGAAGATAGTCCACCGTCACGCCGAAAAGAGAGGCGAGGGTTTTAAGCACCGCAACGTCGGGGACGGATTCTCCTCTTTCCCACTTCGATACGGCCTTGTCGGTGTAGTTCAGACGCTCGGCAAGCTCCGCCTGAGTCATTTCGTGACTGCGGCGCAGCTCGGTTATGTTTTTCGCAATGATAAGCTTTAAATCTTCCGTGTCTATCCCTCCCTTCGTTCCTTTAATTATACACCGAAAGCCGGGTGCTTTCAATAATGTTTTGAAAAAAGAAAATGCCGAAGCGGCACGAAGCGGCACGATTTTTGAGACGTGCGGGCAATATCCGCGTTTTCACGTTTGCATTTTCCGCCCGCGCGTGATACAATATAAAAAAAGACGAAGGAGGCGGGATACGGTGAAGATAGTTATTGCCGGCTGCAGAGACTACGACGACTACGTGCAGGCGGAGCCGCTGCTTGCGGAGGCGCTTCGCGAGCTTGCGCCGGACGGGGATATTACGGTTATCTCCGGCGGATGCCGCGGTGCCGACGCGATAGGCGAACGGTACGCGCACGAGCACGGATACGCGGTTGAGCGTTACCCCGCCGAGTGGAAGAAGTACGGCAGCGCCGCAGGTCCCATACGCAACGCGCAGATGGCGGATGCCGCCGACGCCGTCGTGTGCTTCTGGGACGGCCGCAGCCGCGGCACGAAAAACATGCTTGAGCGTGCCGCCCGCAAGGGCATCCCGTTCAAGGTGATAAAGATTTAAGCGAACGGAAAGAAGGTTTTTGTTCTTTTTGAAAAATTCCCTTTCTTCGAAAGGGCGTCACCGAAAAACTTTTAAAAAAGTTTTATACTGTACTTGAAGTATATCCACAGACGTAAAGCTCCGCTTAACTTATTGTTTGAAAAGTTTCGCCCGCCTTTTCAAAGGCGGCAGGGCTCGGGACGGAGTCCCGCCCATACGGTGTTTCTTTTACAAAGCTTTTCTTTGCGCCTGTGGCCCCTAAGAAAGGCGTCTTATGATATGCACATATTAAAAACCGTTCGGAATCCCGTACGGTTTT
>JAZUGD010000112.1:0-17325 GCA_045641025.1 Eubacteriales bacterium | reverse complement strand
GCGAAACGAGATACACGCTCGCGGTAGCTCGCTCCTCACGGTCGTACGGTATTTTTGTGTTTTAAGCGATAGCGGCACGGCCTGCTGAAAACAGTCCACCGGACTGTTTTATACGATACGACCACGGCGTCTTGCCATAAGCAAAATGACGCGCTGTGCGCTGTCAAGCCGCGCGTCGCAGCTTTTACGCAACGCGTAAAACCAGGCTTCGAATCTCCGTTCAAAAGAATCACCAGTAAAAAAGGACTGCCGTAGCAGTCCTTTTTTACTGGTGATCCATCGCAGATTCGAACTCCGGACCCTTTGATTAAAAGTCAAATGCTCTGCCAGCTGAGCTAATGGATCATTGCGCGTCTTTTGACGCGCTCAAGTATATTATCACAATACGTTTTAAATGTCAAGGCTTTTGGGAAAAATCTTGAATTATTCGGGCTTGTAGCCGTCTTTGAGGGTGATGACGCGGTTGAAGGTGCCCGGCGTCTTCGAATCGGGGGTGAAATAGCCCATGCGGACGAACTGCACGGAGGTGCCGGGCTCGATGTCGAGCACGGCTTTCTCTGCCTTTGCGCACGTGAGCTTCTTTGCGCTCTCCGGGTCGACGAACTGCAGGATTTCCTCTACGTTATGCTCGGACGTGGTGTAGGACGCAACGTCCGGAATCGTGAAGAGTCTGCCGTACATCATAAGGTCGACGTCGACGCATTCCTTCGCACTTACCCAGTGGATGGTGCCCTTTACCTTACGTCCGTCGGCGGGCATGCCCGCGCCGGTCTCAAGGTCGGCGGTGCAATGAAGCGCACGCACGGTGCCGTCTTCGTTCTTGTCGATACCGACACACTTGACGATATACGCGCCCATGAGACGTACCTCTCCGTCGGGCTTCATTCTGAAGAACTTCGGCGGCGGTACCTCGGCAAAATCGGACGCTTCGATATAAAGCTCACGCGTGAACGGAAGCTTTCTCGTTCCCTCCTCCGGCTTTGCGGGGTGGTTGGGAAGCTCGAAATATTCGGTTTTGTCCTCGGGATAGTTGTCGATTATTACCTTGACGGGCTCGGTTACACAGACGCGGCGGAGCGCGGTCTCGCCGAGCTCCTCGCGGAGGCAGTAATCAAGCAGTTCGGCGGCGACGGTAGCGTCGGTGTTCGAGATACCGGAGCGGCGTACGAACTCGAAAATCGACGAGGGAGTATAGCCTCTTCTGCGAAGACCCGACAGGGTGGGCATACGGGGGTCGTCCCAGCCGTCAACGGCACCGTTTTCGACGAGGAAGCGGAGGAAACGCTTGCTCATAACGGTGTAAGTGACGTTCATGCGTCCGAACTCTCTCTGCTTCGGGCGCTTCTCAAAGCCGCACTTTTCGACTACCCAGTCGTAAAGCGGACGGTGATTGCGGAACTCGGTGGAGCAGAGGCTGTGGGTTATGCCCTCGAGGGCATCCTGTATGGGATGAGCGAAGTCGTACATCGGGTAGATGCACCACGCCTCTCCCTGTCTGTGGTGGTGTACGTGTCGGATACGGAAGATGACGGGGTCACGGAGATACGAGTTATCGGACTCCGGGTCGATTTTCGCGCGGAGCGTTCTCGCGCCGTCGGGAAATTCGCCGTTCTTCATTCTCTCGAAGAGGTCGAGGGATTCCTCGATAGGACGGTCGCGGTAAGGCGAGACCATGCCCTTGTCGGAATAGTCGTCGGCGTCTCCTCTGTGCTCGGCAAGCTCTTCCTTCGAGAGGTCGCAGACGTATGCGTCGCCGCTCTTTATGAGCTTGACGGCGAGCTCGTAGCACTTCCCGAAATAGTCGGAGCCGTAGAACACTCCTCCGTCCGGCTCGGCACCGAGCCATGCGAGGTCCTCTCTTATCGAGCGGACGTACTCGTCGCTTTCCTTCATCGGGTTGGTGTCGTCGTAACGGAGATTGAACTTTCCGCCGTAGCGGAGAGCAGTTGCTTTATTGATATATATCGCCTTCGCGCTGCCGATATGGAGGTAGCCGTTGGGCTCGGGAGGAAAACGGGTATGCACGGACAGCTCGGGGTCGTGCAGCTTGTCCTCCTCTATAACGTCGGTAATGAAATTATCGTCTATATACATGGCTCATATCCTTTCGGCCATTGCTTTGAGTCTTGCTTTGACTGCGTCCGCTCCGAGAACGCTCATGACCTCGTACATATCGGGCGAGCTCGTTCTGCCGGTAACGGCGAGACGGAGGAACATGGAAACGTCGGCAACGCTTCCCTTGTATGCGTCGGGCTCTGCCTTGTATTTTTTCATATCGGGGCAGAAGCCGAACTTCTCACCGATTGCCTTGATGCCCGCGAACCATTCGTCCTGACTCTGTGCGGGGTCGTATGCGTCCGCAAATGCGAGAAGCACGTTCTTTACGTCGGCACGGTCGAACTTGTCCGGGTATTCCTCGTCTACGGTGAAGTATTTGTCGTAGAAGAAGCCCATGTAAGCCTTCGCCTCGCTCCAGAGAGCGATGTCCTTTCTCGGCTTCGCGCCGCCTCTGCCGATGCCGAACACGCGCAGAGCGTAGTCGGGGTCGGACGAGAGCTCAGCCGCGAACTCGGGGTCGTAGTCCTTAGCCCACGTGAGAACGTCCTCGTATACCTTTTCGCGGCTCATACGGGAGATGACGTTCTTGCTGACGTCGCAGAGCTTGGTGAAGTCGAAGAGGCAGCCGGAGGCACTCATCTTCTTTATCGAGAACGGGAACGCTTCAAGCGGTGCGTCGGGGTTAGCGGTTCTCCACTCCTCGAAGTTGGAGTTGAGCAGAGTCATGACGTACTCTTTTACGGATTCCGGCGGGTATCCCTCGGATACGTAGAAGCTGAGTCCCGCGCCCTTGTCGCGCTTCGAAAGCTTCTTCTTGGACGTGCCGTCCATCTTCATAAGCTGGGAGATGTGCATATATTTGGGCACCTTCGCGCCGATTGCGCGGAAGAGCTGCAGGTGGAACGGCAGGCTCGGCAGCCACTCCTCGCCTCTGATGACGTGAGTCGTGTGCATGAGCGTATCGTCTACCGCGTGTGCGAAATGATACGTGGGGATACCGTCGCGCTTGAGAAGCACGTGGTCCATCTCGTTTTCGGGGAATTCGACCGTTCCGCGGATAAGGTCGGTGAACTTTATCTTGTTGTCGGACGGATCGGGTGCGCGGAAGCGGAGAACGTATTCTTCACCTGCGGCAACCTTTGCGGCGATGGCGTCGATATCGTCAAAGTCACGGTACTTTGCCCACTTGCCGTAGTAACCGGGAGTAAGCTTTGCAGCCTCCTGCTCCGCTCTTATGGCCTCGAGCTCTTCCTCGGTGCAGAAGCAGGGGTAAGCCTTGCCTTCCTCGACGAGCTTCTTTGCGAATACGCGGTAGATGGGTCCGCGGACGCTCTGTCTGTACGGGCCGTATGCTCCCGCCTCGCTTCCGTCAAGACGGAGACCCTCGTCGAAGGTGATGCCGAACGCGGCGTACGAGCGGAGGATATCCATATCGGCACCCTCGACCTCGCGCTTTGCGTCCGTATCCTCGATACGGAGATAGAAAACGCCGCCGCTCTGAGATGCGAGCGTGCGTCCGACCATTACCGGAAAGAGACTTCCGAAATGAACGAAGCCCGTGGGGCTGGGCGCAAAACGGGTGACCTTTGCACCCTCGGGAAGATTTCTTTCGGGGAAACGCGCGTACAGGTCGTCGACCGTTTCGGTCACGTCGGGAAAGAGTATTTCGGCAAGCTTTAAAGTATCCATAAGAAATATTTTCCTTTTTAGTTTTTTATCGATCCATTATATCACGAAATTTCCCCGATGTCCATATTTTATACTTATTTTTTAATTATACTTCCGCTATAAGCGCATCGCACAGCGCGCGCACGTCCGCCTCGGTATTGAACGCACCGAAGGAGACGCGCACGGTGCCGCCTTGAGTGGCGAGAGTTTTGTGTGCAAGAGGGGCGCAGTGCAGTCCCGTGCGGACGCATATTCCCCGCCCGTCAAGCGCACGCCCGACCTCGGACGGGTCGCACCCGACGACGTTAAAAGACAGTACCGACGAGGACTTATCGGACTCGTAAACGGTGAAGCGCGCATCGTCCGCCAAACGGGACGCAAGGCTCAAAAAAAGAGCGTTTTCGTGTGCGGCGATATTATCGACGCCCACGCCGGTTACGAACCCTATGCCCTCGCAGAGTCCCGCGAGCGCGGGACATGCAAGCGTTCCCGCCTCATACCGCTCGGGTAAAAACGGCGGCATATAAGTGTCCGCAGAATTCACTCCCGCGCCTCCCTCGATTACGGTTTCGCCGTCAATTTCGTGCGAGAGCACGAGCATGCCCGTACCCTGCGGGCCGTAAAGTCCCTTATGCCCCGGAAGGCACAGCACGTCGATGCCGCAGTCGTTCACGTTTACACTCGTATGTCCCGCCGCCTGCGAGCCGTCCGCAATAAAAAGGAGTCCGTGTTCGCGGCAGAATTTGCCGATTTCCTTCATCGGTGCGCGCACGCCGCACACGTTTGATGCAAGCGTACAGATTACCGCACGCGTGGACGGCAGCAGGTGAACCGAAAGCTCCGCTGAGATATCGGGTGCACGAAGGTCGAAGACGCCGCAGGAAAGCTCGCCCCTCTCCGCAAGTGCGGCAACGGGACGAAGCACTGCGTTGTGCTCGAAATTGCTTATCAGCACGTGGGAGCGGCGCGCCACGAACGCCTTTATTGCGATATTGAGCGCGTACGTCGCGTTGTACGTGAACACGACGTTTTCGGGCTTTGCCCCGAAGAGCCTTGCGGCAGCGCACCTGCATTCGTACACCGCATCGGCGGCACGGACGGCGAGGGCGTGCGAGCCTCTGCCGGCGTTACCCGCGTATTCCCGCATACAGCGAAGCGTCTCCGTGTATACCCTCTCCGGCTTCGGGAAGGTAGTGGCGGCGTTGTCGAGGTATATCATCGCGTGAGCGTCTCGCCGTAGCCGAGTCCGCTTTCTTCAAGCACCTGCACGGCGCGTGTGCGGTAAACGCACGGATAACTCACGCCGTACGCGCATCCGTGCGTCGAGGTTTTCGAGTCGAGGCTTACGACTGCGGCGGAGACTCCCCTCTCTTTCAGTATTCTTACCGCCTTCTGCGCATGAGTCATCGAGCGCAGAGCAGAAATACACGTTACGTTCATTGTTTTCCCTTTCCTTTGCCGTTTTTTAATCAGTATATGCAAAGTAAAAAACAGGCGACACTCTCCGATATGGAGCGTGTCGCCTGTTTTTCAAGTGCAGAGTGATGAGTGATGAGTGATGAGTAAATGAACAAAACCGTTCGGTTACCCGAACGGTTTTTACCATAACTCTGCCGGGTGTTCGCCTATGGCGAACCCCACTGCACATCTGAACTCTGCACTCAAAGTTTCTTCGGCGTGACGTACGCCGTCCAGTTTTTCGAGTAGGTGACGTAGCCCGGGTTTGAGCGCGGCGGCTTTTTCACGTAGCGTACCCTCGTATAATCGACGGCGACGGAATCGCTGTCGGCAGCCTTCGAGTATGCGGCGGCAAGTGCAGCCGCCTCGGTGAACTCGGACGCGTCGGGCTCCTCGTCTGCGGCGCACCGCATTACGACGTGCGAGCCCGGCATGTTCTTGACGTGGAACCACCAGTCGTCACGGTCGGCAAGACGGAACGTGACGTGGTCGTTTGCAAGATTGTTTTTACCGCACAGCAGTTCCCTGCCTCCGGAGGTGGTGAAGCGGAGCACGGTTGGCGCGGGTGCGCGTCTGTCCTTCTGTCCCTTCGTGCGCGAGACGTAGCCGGAGGTGCGGAGCTCGTAGCGTATTTCCTCAAGCTCACGCTCCCCGTCGGCGCGGGTAAGCGCGTCGTATACGGTATAGAGATATTCAAGCTCACGGGCGGACGCCTCGAGCTGTGCCGTGAGCACCTCGCGGGCGGTTTTCGCCTTCGTGTATTTTTTATAGTATTTCTGCGCGTTTGCGGCGGGAGTGAGGCGCGAGTCAAGCGGTACGGTGACCGTCTCGTACGTTTCGGTATTGTAGTCCTCAAGCTGAGCCTCGGTCATGCCGCGCTTCAGACGGTAGATATTCGCTGTTATGAGGTCACCCCACAGACGGTATCTCTCGCCGTCCTCTGCCGCAAGAAGCTCCTCGGTCTGCGCGGCATTCTTTCTCTCGATGCGCTTTATCACCGTATCGAGGAGGTGAGACACGTCGGCACCGCTCTTTTTGAGTCTTTCGGCTTTGGCTTTATCGGAGAAATACGAGTCAACGAGGGCGGAATAAGAATCGCACACCTCGAGGGTAAAGCCCTCTCCGTAACGCTTCTGCATGATGAAGCTGTAATCGACGGGCTTGCCGTCGCCGCCTCTGACGAGGCACGGTACACCGTCAAGGTGCAGAAGCACTTCGCGCATACGGACGAGCACGGGTGCGAGGGCTTCACGGCAGTCCGACACGAGCGCGTCCTCGTCGCCACACGCGTCAAAAACGAGCTCGGAGGCATTGCCCGCCGAGATACCGAGAAATGCGGACGTAATGAACTTCGACGCCTTCATACCGCCGTCTGCGGACAGTACGGTTTTCGCAATCTCCGCGTCCGTGCAGGCGGTAAGGTCGCTCTTGTCCTGCGCGGGCGGAAGCTCGTACTTCATGCCCGGCATTATAAGACGGTGGTTGTTCTCGGTCAGGTCGACCGTGCGGGTGGCGGAGATTATTCTCTCCTCCCCGTCGAGGAGGATTATATTGCTGTATTTACCCATTATCTCGACGATAAGGTAACGCTTTGCGGCGTAGCCCATCTCGTCGTACACGTCAAATCCGAAGCGCGCCGCACGCTCAAAGCCGAGCTGTGTGACGGAAGTGAGTCTGCCGCCGCCGAGATGCTTGCGAAGCAGCATGCAGAACATGGGCGGATTTGCGGGGTTTTCGGTTTTATCGGCGGTGACGCAGATGCGCGGGACGGACGAGAGCACGCTCAAAAGAAGGGAGTAGGTACCGTCCTTTTTTATACGGATGACTATCTCCCCGCTCTGCGGCTCGTATATTTTTTCAACCTTTCCGTCACACAGAAGCTCTCCCGCCTCGGCGAGAACGAACCTCATCATACCGGCGTCGTATGCCATTATAACCTCACGTTATCAGTTTTCTTTTTCGTAGTAAACGGCGCTTGCACGTCTCCCGACGAGACGGAAGCCCGATTTTTCGGCAACCCTTGCCGAGGGGATATTGTCTTCTCCGCACTTATAGGAGACGACGTCTCCGTTTTTGCGGAGATATGCCGCAAGAGACGACACTGCGGACGTCGCATAACCGCGCCGTCTGAAGTCGGGTGCGGTTTCGACGTAAAGCTCGCATTCTCCCTCGTCGCCGAGGTCGTTTATTCCCGCGCAGCACACGATAGTGCCGTTGTCTGTAATAATCGCGGCGGCGTCGCCCTCTCCGCACAGCTCGGGTCCGTGAAGAAGGGCGCAGGGGTACGCCTCGGCCTCGGCGGGGTCGGTAACGATTTTTGCCTCTCCCGCAGGAGATGCGCCGTCGCAGATATATTCGAGCACTACCCTGCACGTCTGTCTGTCGGGCTCGTAGCCGAGAGAGTCCATTAGCGGCGTAAGCTTCTCTTTGAGTGCGGAAAGCGCTTCGGGAGACAGCGGATCGGGGTACGTTTTTTCAAACTCCTCACATATTCCGCGGGACATTTCGTACGCGGTGATAACGGGCTCACCGTCGACGGGTACGTACACGTCGGCGGGAAGCGCGATGTCGAACGCGTGCTCTTTTACGGCGCTCTCTATTCTTTCGTCTTCAAGTATGATCATTCGTCATCCTCCGCATCGTTCTTGACGCTCGGGTCGGCCGATATGGACTTATTTATCACGAAAAACGTTTTCTCTCCCGCATCGCCGATGAGCTTTGCCGTGGCGTCGCCGCCGTGCGTAACTCCGTCCGTATATTTGCGGAAGGCTTCAAGCGAGCCCGCGGGTGCGATTCTGATGCCCGCGGGAACGAGGGGCAGACTCACGTCGTTCACTGAGGTGACGGTCTTGCCGTCGTACGAGCGGCATCCGCTGTAAACCGTGTCGAGAATGAGCACGTCGCCGTACGTCTCGCGCGTATATTCTTCAAAGGTTCCGTTCTGCGCCGCTTCTCTCGGAAGCACGGCGAAAACGGTACCGTTACCGGCAGGTGCGAGATGCGAGAGGTTGTCCGCGGCGGTGTATCCCGCAAGCTCTCCCTTCTCGAGAGCGTCGACCATTGCGGAATATTTAGCGAATTTGTCCCCGAGGGAGACCGAGAGAGTATCGGAAGCGGTACGGAACGCGGCAATAAATTCCTCCTCCGACGCGGGGTTGAGAAGCGGCGTTATCTCATCGTTCATCGGGATTCCCGAAAGGATAAGCTCGGACGTGAACGAGGACAGGAACGCGGAATACGAGGACATGCCCGAAACGCCTACGAGTCCGAATTTTGCGTCCGGTGCGGTTTTGTTCTCAACGTCGCAGAGCACGCCGAGGAACGACATAAAGCGAGTGGGTATGTACGTATAGTTATCGAGAGTGTCGATGATGCTTCTGACCGAGTGTCTGTCGCCCTTCTCAAGTTTCTCCGACACGTTTGCCATGGCAGCCGAGGTATAATATACGGCTACGTTTGAAATTTTCACGTAGCGGCGGACGAACTCGAACAGGTCGGAGGCAAGAACGTAGCTGTCGTCAACGCCCGGATCCACGGACAGCACGATAAGAGACGCCTTCTCGATTTCGTCCTGAATTTTATGGTATTCTCCGACGAGTGAGTCCTCGGTGTTGATTTTGTCGGAAGCGAGCGTCAAAGCGACCGGGTAGAGCGTGCGGACGCCGCCCGTGCTGAAAAGCAGCAGAGCCGCCGTCTGAAGCACGATTACCGCCGCGGCGAAAACGGCTATGCCGCGCAGTATTTTATTATCAAACAGTTTTTTCATACCGTGAAATTTTCCCCTATGATAAATATACGTTGATATTGTAACTCAAGAGGGACGGTTTGTCAACCGAGAAGAATGTACCGCAATAACAAAAAATGCTTGACAAACGTATATAATCGGAATATAATTTTCTAAAGTGTTGAAGATACAGGGCTCGGGTAAGGGCTTCAGAGAGCCGTCGGCAGGTGCGAGACGGCAGTACCGCCGTGAGCCGTCTCATATCGGAGCTTCGGACAGAGTCCGCGGGAAGTCCCGTTACAGACGCACGAGCGGCCGCTTTGCGGCAATACGGGTGGTACCGTGGTCGTATGATCACCCCGCAGGGTTTTCCCTGCGTTTTTTATTTTTAAGGGCAGGTTGGAATTATGAGAAAAATATCGGTTTCGGATTACACGCTGAAGGGACTTTCGGAAAGAGGAGACGTCTCTCTCCTTTTCCGCGAAAAGGTCGCGGTTGCGGGCTTTATCGACACCTTCGGTGCGGACACGGTCGAGCTTCCGGCAATAAAAAAGCCGAAGGAGGACACGATTATCGCACGCACGATTGCGGGCGCGCTCAAGAATGCGTCCGTATGCATGCCGGCGTCTCCCGATGAGGACGGCATACGTGCCGCGTGGGAATGCGTGAAGGATGCGCACTCACCGAGACTCCAGCTCTCCCTTCCCGTCTCCGCCGTGCAGATGGAGTACACCTACCACATGAAGGAGCAGAAGATGCTCGCGCGTGTGGCGGAGGTGTGCAAATTTGCCGCGTCGCTCTGCCCCGACGTGGAATTCTGTGCGCTTGACGCAACGCGTGCCGACGGGACGTTTCTCGCCGACGTATGCCGCACCGCCACCGAGAACGGCGCGACGCTCATTACGGTATGCGACGACGCGGGAGAGGCTCTCCCGGACGAGGTGAAGGACGTCATCGCGCTCACGTGCGGTGCCGTGACCGTTCCCGTATTCTTCCGCCCGAGCGATTCGATAGGTCTCGGAGTTGCGAACGCGCTTGCGGCGATTGAAGCGGGTGCTTCGGGAATCAAGACGGAGGTTGCCTGCAAGGGCGGACTTCATACCGAGCGTTTTGCCGCCGTGATGAGCGCAAGAGGCGAATCCCTCGGGCTTGAGACCTCACTTATTTATACCGAAATCAAGAGCGATATAAGCTCTCTCATACGCACCGTGGAAAGAGGAGCGGCTGAAAGAGCCGTTACGTCACCGAGCGACGAATATTTCGACGCGGAAACTCCGCTTACGCGCATAAGTTCTGCGGTAAACGAGCTCGGCTACGACCTCTCCGACGAGGACGTGGCACGGGTCAAGGAAGCGCTCGTTCGTGTATCAGCCGGAAAAGGAAGCGTGGGACTCACCGAGCTTGAAGCGATAGTTGCGTCCACCGCCATGCAGGTTCCCTCGACCTACCACGTCAAGGGCTACACCTCCACAAGCGGAAGCAGCCTCACGTCCGTTTCGCACGTAGTGCTCACCTCGGGCGACGAGGAGTTCTCCGGCGTTGCTACCGGCGACGGTCCGATTGACGCGTCGTTCAAGGCGATTGAGCAGAGCATCGGCCACCGCTACGAGCTCGACGACTTCCGCATTACCTCGGTAACCGAGGGCGTTGAAGCGCTCGGCTCGGCGCTCGTGCGTCTGCGCTGTAACGGTAAGCTTTACTCCGGCAGCGGCATATCCGAAAATATCGTAGGCGCGAGCATCCGCGCTTACGTGAACGCGCTCAACAAGATAGTTTACGAGGAGATGAGCAGATGAAGCTTGCCTTTTCGACCGAATACGTAAAGACCGCCTCGTTCGCGGACGCATACGGCATTGCGTACGATTACGGCTACAGTGCCATCGAGCTTTTCGACATGGCTGCCGAGGGACGGCTTCACCGTGACAGCATAATCAGAAGCGAAAACGTGCGTGACGCACGCCGCAGACTGCTCAACCGCGGGCTTGAGGTCGTATCTCTGACTCACCCGTGCGCGGATCTCGGCGACGCCGAGGCGTACGTTAAATGCGCGTCCGCAGCCGGGATCCCGTACGTAACCGTAAAGAACGCCGAGGTAACGGACGTCTTCGTCGCCTCGCTCGCCTCCGCCGTTTCGCTTGCCGAAAAGAGCGGAGTTGAAATTCTGTTTGAAACCGCCGGTGCTCTTGCGGATTCCGAGGCGATACTGACGCTTATAAACAAGTTTGCCTCCTCCGCCGTAGGTGCGGCATGGAACGTAAGAGAGACTTATTTCGGCGCGAACGAAAGCGTTGAAACGACGATAAAAACGCTCGGTGCTTATATAAAATACGTCCGTCTGGGCGACTCGAAGGACGGTGAGGGCGTGCTTCTCGGCGACGGCTCGCTCCCGATTGACAAATGCCTCCGCGCACTCGGTGCGCTCAACTACGAGGGATACGTCTGCGTGGACGGAGACTGCGGTATCGACGACGCGGACATCGTGCTGACGGAGTTCCGTGCGGAGCTCGAAAAGTACACGCGCGAGAAGGATGAGGCGCGTCCGCTTCAGAAAAACAGAGACGGCACGGGCACCTTCCCGTGGAAGAAATACGACGTGCTCGACACTACCCTTTCGGGAGTGCTTGACACGATGGCGGAAACGTACCCCGACAAGTACGCCTTCAAATACACGACTCTCGACTATACCCGCACGTATTCGGAATTCCGCCGCGATGTAGACCGCGTGGCGGCATCGTTCATCGCGCTCGGAGTCAAGCCCGGGTATCACGTTGCGGTATGGGCAACGAACGTTCCCGAATGGTTCCTCGCGTTCTGGGCGGCGGCGAAAATCGGCGCCGTGCTCGTTACGGTGAACACCGCCTACAAGATTCACGAGGTTGAATATCTGCTCCGCCAGTCGGACACTCACACGCTTATCATGATAAGCGGCGCGAAGGAAACGAGCTACGGCGATATTATATCTGAGCTCTGCCCCGAGCTTCGGGAAAACCGCCCGGGTGAGGCGCTTTACGCAAAAGCGCTCCCGTTCCTGCGTCACGTAGTGACCGTAGGCTTCCGCCTTGACGGATGCCTGACGTGGGACGCCATGCTCGGAGCGGGTGAGAACGTCCCGTACGAGGAGGTACGCAGACGCGCCGCCGCGGTACGTCCCGACGACGTGTGCAACATGCAGTACACCTCGGGTACGACGGGCTTCCCGAAGGGAGTCATGCTGACTCACTCAAACGTTATAAACAACGGTAAGATAATCGGCGACAGAATGGATCTCTCCACCGCCGACAGAATGATGATTCAGGTACCGATGTTCCATTGCTTCGGCATGGTGCTCTCGATGATGTCGACGATGACTCACGGCGGTACTCTCTGCCCTCTGCCGTATTTCTCGGCGAAGTCGTCGCTTGCCTGCATAACGCAGGAAAAGATAACCGTTTTCAACGGTGTGCCGACGATGTTCGTGGCGATGTTCAGCCACGCCGACCTCGCAAAAACCGATTTCTCCCACGTGCGTACCGGCATCATGGCGGGTGCGAACTGCCCGCCCGAACTTATGCGCCGTGCCGCGGAGGAGATGAACATGAAGGAGATACTGTCCGTTTACGGGCAGACCGAATCGTCCCCCGGTTGCACGATGGGCGAGGTGAACGAGGATATCGAGCACCGCACCGAAACGGTCGGCAGTGCCTTCCCCGGTGTTGAGTGCCGCATTATTGACCCCGAAACGGGCGAAGCCCTCCCCGACGGTGAGAACGGTGAGTTTGTTGCAAGAGGCTGGAACATCATGAAAGGCTACTACAAGATGCCCGAGGCTACCGAACAGACGATTGACGCTGACGGCTGGCTTCACACCGGAGACATCTGCTGCCGTACGCCCGACGGATATTACCGTGTAACCGGACGACTCAAGGACATGATTATACGCGGAGGCGAAAACATCTACCCGCGCGAGATTGAGGAGTTCTACCTGACTTACCCGAAGGTAAAGGACGTTCAGGTCATCGGCGTACCCGACGAGAGGTACGGCGAGGAGGTCTGCGCGTGGGTCATCCTGCATAACGGCGAGAGCGCCGACGAGGACGAGCTGCGCGAGTTCGGACGGACTCACATGGCTCTGCACAAGGTGCCGAGATACTTCGTATTCGTAAAAGAATTCCCGATGAACGCCGCCGGAAAGATTCTTAAATACAAGATGAAAGAGACGTTTGAGAAGGAATATCTGAAATAAAGATAAAAAAATCGCGGAATTCGCACGGATTTCCGCGATTTTCCTATTGACAAACGCCCGGCATGGTGGTATTATAGTCGAAAATAAAGGCTGTGACGAAGACGGACGCGTCAAGACGCGTACAGAGAGTCGGGGACGGTGAAATCCCGGCGGCGAATGACGTTTGTCCCATCACTTCCGAGCCGGGAGTCCGAGCCCACGACGTGGGAGTAGGCGCTCCCCGTGATTGCTGCGTGAATGCATACGGCTTGACAGAGCCTGAGCGGTCTCCCGAGGGAGGCAAATTGAGTGGTACCGCGGGTACACGGATATAACGATTCCGGACTCGTCTCAATGATTTGAGACGAGTCTTTATTTTTGGAATGTGAGGTATGAGCATGGACACAAAAACGACCATGACACAGCTTGCGGAGGTCGCGCGCCGTATACGCGGAATGCGCGAGATAATGGGCTACACCGAGGAGGTAATGGCGGAACTGACCGAGGTCAGCGTTGACGAGTACCTTCTTTACGAGAGCGGCGCGGAGGACCTTCCCTTCACGTTTATCCACAAGTGCGCCATAGTGTTCGGCATAGAGCTGACCGAGCTTCTCGAGGGCAGCAGCGCGAGACTTACGTCATATACCGTAACGAGAAAGGGCGAGGGTCACCAGACCGCCAAGGAAGACGGTATAATGATACAGAACCTTGCGCCGAAGTTCAAGAGTAAGATTGCCGAGCCGTACTGGGTCCGCTACGAATATTCGGAGGAGCTTCAGGACAAGCCCATCGACCTTATAAAGCACAGCGGTCAGGAGTTTGACCTCGTGCTCTCCGGTGCGCTCATGGTGCAGGTCGGCTCGAACAAGGAAATACTTCACGAGGGCGACTCGATTTACTATAACTCCTCGACTCCTCACGGAATGATAGCCGTCGAGGGGCAGGACTGCGTATTCTGCGCGGTAGTCCTGCCCGGCGAGGAGCACGGCGAGGTCACCGTTCACGAGAACGTCTCCACCCCGCACGTCTCGGAGCACCTGCTCTGCGAGAAATTCGTCGAGGTTGAGGAAAACGCCGACGGCGCACCCGTAAAGGTCACGTTCAAGAACGAGGACAGGTTCAACTTCGGCTTCGACGTGGTCGATACCATTGCCGCGGAATATCCCGACAAGCTTGCGATGATTCACCTTGACGCGAACAAGACCGAAAGACGCTTCACGTTCAAGGACATAAAGAAAGAGTCCTCCCGCTACGCAAACTACTTTACCGCTCTCGGCATAGGTAAGGGCGACCGCGTCATGCTCGTGCTCAAGAGACGTTATCAGTTCTGGTTTGCGATGGTCGCGCTTCACAAAATCGGCGCGGTTGCGATTCCCGCAACCTTCCTGCTCAAGGAGCACGATTATATTTACCGCTTCAATTCCGCCAAGGTCAAGGCGATAATCACGACCGCCGACGGTCCCGAGGCAGGTATTGCCGAGGCAGCCGCGAGAGTTTGCCCCACCGTTGAGCTGAAGCTTGCGGTAGGAGGAAAGAGAGACGGCTGGCGCGACGTTGACGCGGAGTATACGATGTACTCGAGCGTATATAACCGCACGGACGGTTCCGCCTGCGGAAACGACACGGCGCTTATGTTCTTCTCCTCCGGCACGACCGGCGACCCCAAGATGGTCGAGCACGCGCACACCTATGCTCTCGGTCACTTCATGACCGCGAGATACTGGCACCGCTGTGAGAGAGACGGACTTCACCTTACGATATCCGACACCGGCTGGGGCAAGTCACTTTGGGGCAAGCTGTACGGTCAGTGGATGTGCGAGGCGGCGACCTTTGTTTATGACTTTGATCGCTTCAATGCGGCGGATATCCTGCCGATGTTTGCAAAATATCACATTACCACCTTCTGTGCTCCGCCGACCATCCTGCGTATGCTCGTAAAACAGGATATTTCGAAATACGATCTTTCCTCGATCCGTCACATGAGTACGGCGGGTGAGGCACTTAACCCCGAGGTTTATCGCCAGTTTGAAAAGGTGACGGGCCTGCAGATCATGGAAGGCTTCGGTCAAACCGAAACGACCATGGTTATCGGTAATATGATCGGTGCTTCGCATAAGATCGGTTCAATGGGTAAGCCGGCACCGATTTACGACGTGCATTTGGTGGATCCGGACGGCAACGACGTTCCGGTCGGTGAAACGGGCGAAATCGTTGTTAATATTAAGGACGGTATGCCCTGCGGTCTGTCGGTCGGATATTATAACGATCCCGAAAAGACTGCCGAAGCCTGGCACGACGGTTATTATCATACCGGCGACGTGGCGTGGAAGGACGAAGACGGCTTCTATTGGTATGTCAGCCGTATCGACGACGTTATCAAGTCGTCCGGCTACCGTATCGGGCCGTTTGAAATCGAAAGCGTTATCATGGAATTGCCCTACGTTTTGGAATGCGGCGTTTCGGCTGCTCCCGATGAGGTTCGCGGTCAGGTGGTCAAGGCCAGCATCGTGCTGGTACCGGGCACCGAGGGCACCGATGAACTGAAAAAGGAAATCCAGAATTACGTTAAGACCAATACGGCACCGTATAAATATCCGCGTATCGTCGAATTCCGTGACGAACTGCCCAAAACCGCCAGCGGTAAGATTCAGCGCAACAAGCTGTAAGGTGACGTTATGGATCATAAGAGAATTACGTTGTTCTGCGGTCACTACGGCAGCGGTAAGACCAATATCGCTTTAAGCTATGCCTACCGACTGCGGCAGGAAACCGAAAAGGTCGCCATCGCCGATTTGGATATCGTTAATCCGTATTTTCGTACCGGCGACAGCGCCGCTGAACTGAAAGAACGGGATATTCGGCTGATCATTTCGCCCTATGCCGGCAGTAACGTGGATATTCCCGCCCTGCCGCAGGAAATGTATGCAATTACCGATGATCCGTCGCTGACCTGCGTAATCGACGTCGGCGGGGACGATCGGGGTGCATTGGCATTGGGTCGATTGGCACCGGCGATCTTGGAAGAAAACAACTACGAAATGCTGTTTGTCATCAACGGCAACCGTCCGCTGACCCGCACGGCCGAAGAAACGGTCGAGGTCATGCGTGAAATCGAGTTTGCCGGCGGTATTCCGTTTACGGCGATCGTCAACAACACCAACCTCGGACGTGAAACCACGGCTGAAGATGTGTTGGCGTCGGAAAAATATGCAAAGGCAGTGTCCTGTCAAACGGGGCTGCCCATCAAAATGACCTGCGCCTACGGTGCAGTCGCACGGGAACTGGAAGGGAAGATCCCGAACCTTTTCCCCTTGGAATTGCAATCAAAGATTGAATAAAGAATTTGAAAAAGGGAGTTGTACCAAATGGCAAAGTTAACATTTAAAACCGACAACTGCAAGGGTTGCGGACTTTGTGTTGATGTTTGTCCGAAGGGCGTTTTGGAAATCGCTAAGGATAAGATCAACAAAAAAGGACATCATCCGGCAGAAGCAATCAATCCGGATGCCTGCATCGGCTGTGCATTTTGTGCCACGATGTGCCCCGACTGTATTATCAAGGTAGAAAGGTGAGGAAATATGGCTAACAAAGTTTTGATGAAGGGAAATGAAGCAATCGCCGAAGCGGCACTGATCGCCGGCTGTCGGCATTACTTCGGTTATCCCATTACGCCGCAAACCGAAATTGCTGCGTACATGGCAAAGAAAATGCCGAAAATCGGCGGAACGTTTTTGCAGGCCGAAAGCGAAGTCGCCGCAATCAATATGGTCTACGGTGTGGCCTCAACCGGTCACCGCGTTATGACCTCTTCTTCCAGCCCCGGAATTTCGCTGAAAAGCGAAGGCCTTTCCTATTTGGCGGGTGCTGATCTTCCGTCCTTTATCGTCAACGTTCAGCGTGGCGGTCCGGGCCTCGGCGGTATTCAGCCCAGTCAGGCGGACTATTTCCAGGCAACCCGCGGCGGCGGTCACGGCGACTATCACATGATCGTTTTGGCACCGGCTTCGGTTGAAGAAATGGCTGCATTGACCATTAAGGGATTTGAATTGGCCGATGAATACCGTATGACCTCGATGATTTTGGCCGACGGTACGATCGGACAGATGATGGAACCGGTCGATTTGGAAGGCTTGACCGTAAAGCCGGCACCCGAAAAGCCGTGGGCAACCGTCGGTACCGACTGCAAGCGTTTCCACAACATCGTCAACTCGCTGTC
>JAZUGD010000111.1:0-3367 GCA_045641025.1 Eubacteriales bacterium | reverse complement strand
CGGGGCGGGAGTGGAACGTGTGCCACAGATAAATCTCTCTGTACGCGTCGTCGGTCATGCCGGGGACGCCCGAGTAAAGCGTGACCTTTTCGTGATGCGTGTCAACGTACTCGCGCGACTTGATATAGTGGCGCGGGTCGAAGCGTCTGCCGACGGACGAATATACGCAGATCCGCGGTACCGCCATCGTGGGCGTTATCTCCTCGGGGTAGTACGCGTCGAACGTGAGAAGCCCGTCCTCGGCGCGGCTTTCAAACGTCAGTATTCCCTTCGAGTACGGCTTGCGCACGTGGTCGACCGAGAAGCCGCGCACGGTCACGTTTTTACAGTCGTGAATCGACACGGGCTCCATAAAGCCGTCAACGAGAAGCGTCGCGCCGTCGGCTGCGAGCGTCGTGCCGTCGTGCCCGCCGAAGTCGAGTCCGCGGTCATACACGTACGAGGGGCTGAACATCTTCCATTCGGGGCAGTTACCCCAGTCGCCCGCCATGACGTGCGCCTGCGCCTCGCGTGCAAGGGGAGTCGTGATATTATACGTTCCGGGAGGAACGATTACGGTCGTGCCGGGGACGGCTTTCGCGTCCTCGAGCGCCGCGCGGAAACGGGCAAGATCGTCCCCTCCCGTGTAATTTTCAAGATTGATTACGTTTGCCATATGTAATACCTCTATCGGGAATAATGATTAACTTACGAATCCCGCAAGTGCGCGCAGCATCGCGTTACAGTCCGACGTGTTGACGATGCCGTCGCCGTTATAGTCGGCGGAGGGAGAAACCTCGACCGAATAGCCTGCCAGATAGCGGCTGAGGTGGGTTGCATCTGCGGTTGTGAATACGCCGTCGCCGTTTGCGTCACCGGGGACGGCTGCGGGCTCATCGGGCTCGGGCTCGTCGGGAGACACGGTTATCTCCGGGTCAAAAAGCGAGCCGTACTCCGCGACGGTCAGATGAGTTATGCGGGTTTCGTTGTTTCTGCTGTAGAACACGAGAGGTGAGGCGATGAGTCCCCAGCCTCCGTCCCCGTCGGTCACGTCGATGACGCATATGCCGTCAATAAAGCCGCGTATCCTGCCGACTCCCACTGACATGCCGAGCACGTGGGGAGCGCTTTCGTCAAACGTGACGGCTTTTGCCTTCTCCGCAAGCACGTTTCCGTCAATTGCGAGAGTGAACGAGGAGGTTTTGGTATCGTAACCGAATTTCACGTACTGTACTCCGCCGAGTCCGTAGTTGCAGTACCAGAACGAGACGGTGCGGTCATCGCTTCCGTCGGGGGACGCGGTGAGAGTAATCTCCGTGTCGTAAGTCTTCCATACGTATCCCGTCGGGGGAGTCGTGCCCTCGTATCTGCTTTGGAGCACGGGAGCGTTTTTGTTTCCGTAAAGCTCACCGTTTCCGAGCGTATACGCACCCGTGATGAGAGCGTCGTTCACCGCGCTCGCGTCGGTGAAATCAAGGTCAATACCGCTGAACTCCTCCGTTTCACCGGTTGCGGTGACGGAGCCCGAGAAGCCGTTCAGCCCCGCGTTTATAATGACCTTTGCATAATCCTTGTAGGCGTAGTCAAGGTCGAGTCCCGAGCTCTGTACCGAGCCGGACTGAACCTTCGAGACACCGTTCGACGTGTACTGCCATATGCCGTACGCGCCGCCGTACGAGAAGTTATGCGGGTTTCCGTCGTTTGTGCCGAAGCTCGCCATCCACGTGTCGTACGAGGAAAGAGCACTTTTGTCAAGGTAAGAGTTCATGTATGATACGTACGTGTAAACGCCGGAATAATATCCCGCGTTCTCGAGCGCATCGCAGAAGGCTTTGACTATTGATACGTTCGTCGAAACGGGGTTGGTTTTGCAGCCGCCGTCCTCGAAGTCGAACCATACGGGATAGGTGAACGTACGCGGATATTTGTTAAGCTCTGTTATGACCTGACGGGCCTCGTTTGCCGACGCCTCGGGGGTCTTTGCGTACGAGTACAGGTATACGCCTATGTCAAGCCCCGCCGCCTTTGCTCCGGCAACGTTCTGCGCCCAGTATTTGTCAATAGTGATTTTGCCCGTCGCACTCGACGTGCCGTAGCCGAGACGTATGATGACGAACTTCATTCCGCTTGCGGCGAGTTTCTGCCAGTTGATGACTCCCTGATATGCCGAAACGTCAAGTCCCTGCACGGGAGAGGCGAATACGGGAGTAACTCTGACGGTGCACTCCGCTCTTGCCGTGCCGCACGAGGCGGTGATTACGGCACTTCCCGCGGAGACGCCGCTTACGACACCGCTCTGCGTAACCGCAGCAACGGACGGGTCGGACGAGGTCCACGAAATCTCGTTGCCCGCGTTCACCGATGCGGTGAGAGTCGCCGTCTTGCCGACGGTTACGGCATAATCGTGCCGCGAGAGCGTCAGCGTTACGGGCGCGGCTGCGCCGATTACGGATAGGAGTGAAATTATAAGAGTACACGCGAGGAGTGCCGAAATTGTTCTTTTCACGATGAATTTCCGCCTTTCGTATGTATTAGTTACCGTGTTTCAGGTTAAATCCCGCAAGAATGCGGCTGAGCCATGCGTCGTCAACGGCGCTGATCCGGCCGTCACCGTTTACGTCGGCGAAGTACGGTGCCTCACCCGGGAAGCCGCACAGATATTCACGCAGAAGCGTAAGGTCCGCGTCCGTGGGGACTGGGGTCGTGACGGTCAGCTCCTCCGGGTAAATCGAGCCGTAGGAGTCAACCGCAAGACTGTCGGCGAAAACCTCGCCCGTCCCGCCGTAAAAGATAAACGGAGAGGGAGCGGTGCCGATTTTCGAGTTCTTGTTATTGTAATCAATAACGCATTCGCCGCCGACGAAGCCGCGTATTCTGCCGCGTCCGACGGAGATGCCGAGAGTGAGAGAGCCGTCCTTCGGCGCGGTCCTGCCCTCGGCGAGCACGGTGTCACCGCAGACGAGAGAGACGCGTCCGCTTGACGGGATGTACGAGAATTTATAATACTGCTCGGCACCGCGGGAGGAGTCCGCGTACCACAGAGAAAGCACGTCGGTATCGGTATCGGCGAGAGTGATTTCCGCGTCGTACGTGTTCCACACGTATCCGTACAGCGGAGAGGAGTCGTACCTGCTCTGAAGCAGATTGAGCCCGCTGCCGTGAAGTAAGCCGTCACCGACCGAAAAGCTTCCCGTAAAGAGAACGTCCTCCGTTTCGCTCACGTCGGAAAAATCGAGAGTGAAATATTTGCCGTCGGGCATTGTCTGCCCCTTGGCGACAACGTTTCCCGAAAAGCCGTTCAGCCCCGCGTTGATTATCGAACGCGGGTAGTCCTTGTACGCGTAGTCAACGTCGAGCCCGTCGCTCTCAACCGCACCCTGCTTCAGCA
>JAZUGD010000110.1:0-6599 GCA_045641025.1 Eubacteriales bacterium | reverse complement strand
CGTAATCGAAATAAACGAAAAAGCGGCGGACCTCAACAAGGACGGCCTTGTATCCTCAGCCGACCTTACGTTCTTTTACCGCTGTCTTGCGGGAATGTCCGCGCTCCCCGTTGATACCGACGAGCCCGATCCGGACGTACCGGACGAGCCGGATCCCGACGAGCCCGACGACCCCGTGAATCCGTACGGCCCCGACGTTGAGCTGACGGATAAGGAGACGCTCGACATCACGTCGCAGACGCCCGCGATGATAAACGAAAACGGCTCGTACCAAAATATCGGTCACGACGGGCAGCCCTTCCCGACCACGTGGGCGGCTGCGGGCTACTCCTCCCCCGTTGACACGATGCTCATCTTCATGGAATACCTCAGCTGGGTACGCGCGTCCGAATACGTCGACATGTCGAAATATTCGGCGGTCACGGTCACGTATTCGTCCGACCGCACGTACGACAGCTTTGCAAATTCCCTCGGCTTCTTCTCCGCGCCGCAGTTCTTCGGCTTCGGACGGGCGAAGAGCAGCTCGAACCTGCTTGCCGAGGCGGTGCTCGACGCGCCCGTAACGGGACACTGGACCACGACCCGCACGGTCACCGCGCCGATTGATTCCGACTACAAGGGACCGCTTTACCTCTCGCTTTACTTTGAGGCAGGCCACGGCGTCTGCATCAGGGACATAACGTTTACGCTCAAGAATCCCGTGCCCGCCGAGGAGCAGGACCCGCTCAACAACCGCGACGGCACGCTCCCGTATACCGTAACGGGCGGCGGCACGACGATGAAGGTAGGGAACACGACCTACCCGCTGAACGTGAACTACACGACTCCCGTAATGACGGCGACGGACGATATCTCCCGTACGCTCCGCACGACGACGAGCTTTGACTTTGCAAACAAGAACGTCGGCATATTCTACTTCCTGTGGCTCGGTCAGCACGGCGACTGGGGCGCACACGACATCTCGAAAATTCTCGCCGAGGGCGGCTCGGCGGCACTCAGCTCAAGCTACCCCGACTGGGGCCCCGTCGGCTCGATGCACTTCTTTGCGGAGCCGCTGTACGGCTACTATTACTCCTCCGACGAGTGGGTCATCCGCAAGCACGTCGAGGAGCTTACGAACGCCGGAGTCGACTTCCTCTACTTCGACGTAACGAACGCCGTTACCTACATGAGCAACGCGCTCACGGTGATGAAGGTGCTTCACGAGTTCAACGAGCAGGGCTACGACGCGCCCGGTGTCGTATTCTACACGCACACCGAAAGCGTGACCACGATGCTCTCGTTCTACAACCAGATATACGCCGCGAACAAATATCCCGACACGTGGTTCTATTATGAGGGCAAGCCCGTCATCATCGGCGACGCCGAGGGACTGCGCGCCGCGAACCCCACCGCATACGACTTCTTCACGATAAGAGAGTCGCAGTGGCCGACCGAGTCGAAGAAGAGAAACGCGTGGTCGTGGATGGACTTCACCGACCTGCCCGTAGCGAACCTGAACAGCGCGGGCAAGAAGGAAGCGATAAACGTCTCCGTATCCCAGCACTGCGGCTCGATATGCATGTCCGACTCCGGAATATACGGACGCAACCTCACGGGCTCGAAGGCAAACCACGGACGCAACTGGAACGGAAGCGCGAACCTCACGGGAGCGGAAGCACTGCTCCACGGCTACAACTTCCAGAGACAGTGGAACAAGGCTCTCTCCGAGAACGTGCCGATAATTCTCGTCACGGGATGGAACGAGTGGGTCGCAGGCGACCAATCCTTCCGCAACCCGAGCGAGGTAAACTTCATCGACACGGCGACACCCGAGTTCTCGCGTGACTGCGAAATGACGAAGGGGTACTACTTCGACAGCTACTATATGCAGCTTATTGACAATATCCGCGCATATAAGGGAAGCGCGCCGAAGCTCGTGCAGAACACGATGCGCCGCATTGATATAAACGGCACGCCCGAGCAGTGGAACGCAGTAAAGGTCGCGTACACCGACCCGTCGGGCGACTGCGCCGACAGAAACGCGAGCTGCTTCGCGAACTATTATTCCGATACCAACATCGTCGGCAGAACGACCGTGCGCGACACCTCCGGCAGAAACGACATCGTCCGCACGAAGGTCACGTACGATACCGAGTACATGTACTTCAACATAAAGTGTGCGGCGAATATCTCGTCCCCGTCGACCTCGTCCACGTGGATGAAGATATACGTCGACTGTGACAACAACGCCGCCACGGGCTGGTACGGCTACGACCGCATCATAAACAATACCCCGTCGGCTGACGGCACGACTGCCGTTGCAAGAGCAAACGGCAACGGTCACACCTACAGCTTCTCAAACAGCGGAAACGCGGAATACCGCGTCGACGGCAAGAACCTTATAATAAAGGTTAGACTCACCGACCTCGGCATCACCGACTATAACGATATAAACATTTCGTTCAAGATTGCCGACTCGGATACGAACATCACCACGATGGAGCAGTTCTATACCGAGGGCGACGCCGCTCCGATAGGCAGACTCAACTACACCTTTGACAACAATTAACGGCGTGAAGGTACGTTATACTTTCAGTAAAGTCAGCCTCTTCACGCGGGAACCGGCAGCTGAAAATCCACAAGGCGGGATTTCCGTTTTCCGCAAGGCGTAAAACACGCCGCCGTTTCACCGAATTTCGTTATGTCACGTCCTCGAGGGGACGTAACAGATAGGAGAAAACATTATGAAAGAACGTTTTGAAATCGAAATCGCGGACATACAGTTTGCGATAGTCTCCGACGACGGCGAGGAATTCGTCAGCCAGATAGTCAAAACCGTAAACGACAGAGTGTCCGACCTCGTGCTTCACAACAAGCGCTGCTCCAAGCTTGACGCGGTGCTTCTGTGCGCGCTCGACTACTGCAGCGAGAAGGCAAAGGCGGACAAGAAAATCCGTTCTCTCGAGGCTCAGGTGGAGCTGCTTGAGGCGAACAACCGCCGTCTCCGTGAGGAGATAGACGGAAGGCCCGCGAAGAAGGAAGTCATTACCTCGAAATCGGTTGAGGAAAAGCCTGCCGAAAAGCCGGCTGAAAAGGCAGCGGAAAAGCCCGCAGAGAAGGCGGAAGCGCCCGCATCCTCGGGCTCGAGAAGCGACAAGCTCCGTGAAATCGAGGCAATCCTCGGCGGTCAGATAGGAATGGACATCTGACGTATTGACCGTGAACGGCATAAAAGAAACCACACTGCCCGAGCTGCTCTCCCCTGCGGGGAGTGCCGAGGCGTTTGAGGCGGCACTGTCGGCGGGAGCCGATGCCGTCTACTTCGGCGCGCTGCGTTTTTCCGCGCGCGCACGGGCGAAAAATCTCGACGACGGCGAATATGCCGAAATGCTGAAGGAATGCCGCGCCCGCGGCGTGAAGGCGTACGGCGCGGTCAACACGAGACTGCGCGACGCGGAGCTGCCCGAGGCGGTCGAGTGCGCGTACTCTCTCCTCGCGGCGGGAGTCGACGCGCTCATAGTAGCCGACGCGGGACTTGTGAAAGTACTCCGCGCGACCTTCCCCGAGGCGGAGCTCCATGCGAGCACGCAGTTCACGGGGACGGGAGTCGCCGACGCAAGAGCGCTTGCCTCAATGGGGCTTTCCCGCATGGTATGCCCGCGCGAGCTGTCACTCGGCGAGCTTCGTACGCTCTGCGAGAGTTCTCCCATTCCGATTGAGATGTTCGTGCACGGTGCACATTGTGTCTCCGTGTCAGGGCAGTGCATGCTCAGCGCCGTCATGGGCGGCAGAAGCGGCAACCGCGGCGACTGCGCGGGTCCGTGCCGTCTGCCGTTTGACGCGGGACTCGGCACCGCCGCGCCCGGCAAGGGTGCAAGCGGTCACGCGCTCAGCCTTAAGGACATGTGCCTCGCGGCGCATATTGAGGAAATACTGACGCTCGGCGTCGCCTCGCTGAAAATTGAGGGGCGGCTTAAAAATAAAGAATACGTATACGGCACGACCTCGGTCTACCGCCGCCTCCTCGACGAGAGGAGAAACGCGACGCCCGACGAGGTGCGCGAGCTTGCAAGGCTGTTCTCGCGCGACGGCTTTACGGACGGATATCTGAAGCGCACTTACCGCTCGATGAGCGGCAGACGCGACGACGGCGAACGCCGCGACGCGGTAAAGCTCGATATTCCCGCTCCCGCAAAGGTGCCCGTTGACGGAAGCATAAGACTCGCCGCAAATGAGCACGCCGTGCTCACTCTTCACTCGTCCGTTACGGGCAGTACCGTGACGGTCACGGGAGAGGACGTGCTCTCCCCCGCGCAGGGCAACCCGCCGACGGCGGAGTCCGTCACGCGGAGCATCGCAAAGCTCGGCTCGACGCCGTTTATGCTCGAATCCCTCGCCGTCGATACGGACGGCGTGTGCGGCATTGCCGCGTCCGCGCTCAACGCTCTGCGCCGCGAGGCGGCGGAGGCACTGCTTGCCCCCGCTCCCGTAAAACGCGCGGAATATATTCCCGAAAAAACCGCAGGCACGCCCGCGGGCAAAAACGTCCGCGCCGCCGTGCTCACCTGCGCCGCGCAGAACACCGACGCGGTACGCGAGTATTTCGACGAGGTGTACCTGCCCTTCGACGATTTCGAGGGCGATTCCACGGGCGCGTGCCTGAGCCTTCCGCCCGTAACCTACGACCCGACCGAGAGCGAAGTTAAACGCTCACTTGCGCTTGCGAAAGAGAGAGGAGTCCGCGCGCTCGTGCACACTCCGGGACAGCTTCTCCTTGCGCGCGAGGCGGGAGTCACGGCGGTCGCGTCGCATCGCTTCGTCGTATTCAACGGAACCACCGCGGACGTGCTCCTCTCCCTCGGAGCGGAGTCTGTCTGCGTATCTCCCGAGCTTCCCGCCGCCGCCGTCCGTGAGGTCACGGCGCACGGGGAGAGAAACGCCTCTCTCATTACGGGAGGCCGCCTCCCGCTTATGCTCACCCGCCGCTGTCCGATGTCGGACGGAGGCGAGAAGTGTCCGCTCGGGCGCGACGGAGGCACTTCCTTTACACCCAAAGACAAAATCTGCCGCGGATATCTCCGCGACCGTACGGGCGCAATCCTTCCCGCGGTCGGCGACAGACGGTGCTCCGTGAGCATTTATAACAGCGTCCCGACCTATGCGGACGCGGCGACCGTTGCCCGCACGGGAGTGTCCCGTACGTTTTACGTATTCTCGACCGAATCTCCCCGCGAAGCGGACGAGGCGGTACGCAATTTGCGCGCAGGCACCGCTCCGAAGGAATACAGGAAATTAAAATAATTGCAGAGAGCAGAGTGCAGAGTGCAGAGTTTTGGTAGTTTTGCCTGCGGCAAAACGATAAGGATTTAAAATGGAAAGTGTAACACTTGAAAAAAGCAAAGCCTTTGCGTTAAGGATAATTAAACTATACAAATATCTGAAAGAAGAAAAAAGAGAATACGTAATGTCGGAGCAGCTGCTTAAGAGCGGAACGAGCATCGGTGCAAATTGCCGGGAAGCGTCACGCGCTCAGAGCATGGCAGACTTTGCTTCAAAACTCAATATTGCCCTCAAAGAGGCGGATGAAACTTCTTATTGGCTCGAGCTTCTGTACGAAAGCGAATATATAAACAAACAACAGTTTGACAGCATAATTGCAGATGACGACGAACTGATAAGAATGCTTGTCAGCGCAGTAAAAACCTCAAATACTAAAAAATGATGAAAACCGCTTGCGGTTTTCGACATCAACTCTGCACTCTGCACTCTACACTCTGCACTATAACTAAAACATCAGGAGTAACTATGAACATAATCTTAGCTTCCGGGTCTCCCAGACGGCACGAAATACTCGAGTCGGCGGGGATACCCCACCGCGTCGCACCCGCGGGAGCGGACGAAACGCTTCCCGACGGAATAACGCCGCGTGACGCCGTTGCGGCTCTCTCACGCAGAAAAGCCGAGGCGGGCGCAGCCGAGCAAAATCCCGTACCGGGCGAGACGCTTATCGTTGCCGCCGACACGCTCGTCGCGTGCGACGGTGAGATATTCGGCAAGCCGCGCGACCGCGACGACGCGCTCCGTATGCTCCGCGCACTTGCGGGCGGCACGCACAGCGTGCTGACGGGAGTGACCGTCACCGACGGTGAGCGGTACGTCACCGCGGTTGAGGAAACGGCGGTGCACATGAGACGGATGACCGATGGCGAGCTTCTTGCATATATCGACACGGCACAGCCCTACGATAAGGCGGGCGCGTACGGTATACAGGAGGCGGCGGGACTTTTCGTCACCGGAATCGAAGGAGATTTCTCAAACGTGGTCGGGCTGCCGTTATGCCGCACGGGACTCCTGCTCGAAGAGATGGGATATAAGCTGTTCGGATGAGCGGCGACGGGGTGCAATTCGGAATTATGAATTCGGAATTCGGAATTCGGAATGAAGAATTGTACTTTACGTCTGTAAGATGACTTTAAGTTACCGCAAACCCAAGCCTTCCCTTGCTTGCCTTTCGCAAGGCGAAAGGGGTCAGGTGTCGGCGATAGCCGACGGATGAGTAGTTGATTAAAGCAAATTAACAGACAGACAGCAAATCTGTACATTACTACTCATCCACT
>JAZUGD010000109.1:0-5950 GCA_045641025.1 Eubacteriales bacterium | reverse complement strand
CAAGCCCGACCACGCACAGCCTTGATTGCAACCGTGTTTCTTCGACGTATAGAGATAGCGTCCGTACATCCGGATCCCCACGGCGTATGCAGTTTGTTTTGAACAAAGTGCCGCCACGCCTCGGGATGACGGCATCGTTTGTCCCTGCGTGGACCTGCAGAACATCATAACTGTACGTTTTCGGGTCGTAGCCTCGTGTCGCGGCAGACGCCGACCCCTACAACTATAATTTTGTGTAGCAATACTACAATAATTCCGCATTCCGAATTCCGAATTCCGAATTACCCCTACAACCTCCGGTTTGTCCGCACACACCTCAAAACTGCCTCTTTTCTTTTATTAAATTGTGTGATATAATATAATGATATGGAATTTCCGCAAAAGGAGGAGAGAGACGTGGACCGGTTTGAGCTTCATTCCGAGTATAAGCCCACGGGTGACCAGCCCGAGGCAATAGAAAAGCTTGTCGCGGGACTCGAGGCGGGCATGCGCGACCAGGTACTGCTCGGCGTTACCGGCTCGGGCAAGACGTTCACCATGGCGAACGTCATCGCGCGGATGAACCGACCCGCGCTCGTGCTTGCGCACAACAAGACGCTTGCGGCACAGCTCTGCTCCGAATTCCGCGAGTTCTTCCCGAACAACGCGGTTGAATATTTCGTATCGTATTACGACTACTATCAGCCCGAGGCGTACGTACCGGGCAAGGACATGTATATAGAGAAGGACGCGCTCGTCAACGAGGAGATAGACAAGCTCCGCCACAGCGCGACGTCCGCGCTTTTCGAGCGCCGTGACGTCATCATCGTCGCGTCCGTTTCGTGCATATATTCTCTCGGCTCGCCCGCGGAATATTCGGGACTCGTGACCTCGCTCCGCCCCGGCATGGCGGTGTCGCGCGACGAGCTTGCGGAGCACCTTATAGACATCGGCTACGACAGAGGAGATATCGACCTCGTGCGCGGCAAATTCCGTCTGCGCGGCGACACGCTTGAGGTAATGCCGTCGAACACGAGCACCGAGGCGATACGCGTCGAGTTCTTCGGCGACGAGATAGACAGAGTGTCGGAGATAGACCCGCTTACGGGCGCGGTCAGAGCGCGCGTGAACTACGCCGCCGTATATCCCGCAACGCACTACGTAATCGCACCCGAGAAGAGAGAGGGCGCCTTCCGCGAGATTGAAGTCGAGCTTGAGGAAAGAGTCGCCGAGTTCAAGGCGGCGGGCAAGCTGCTCGAGGCGCAGAGAATCGAGGAGAGAACGAGGTACGACCTCGAAATGCTCCGCGAAATCGGCTACTGCAGCGGCGTCGAGAACTACTCCCGCGTCTTTGCGGGACGCTCGCCCGGCTCCACCCCTTACACGCTTCTCGATTATTTCCCCGCAGATTTCATCACGTTCGTCGACGAGAGCCACGTCATGCTCCCGCAGGTGAGAGGCATGAGCGGCGGTGACCGTGCGAGAAAAGACAATCTTGTCGAGTACGGCTTCCGTCTCCCCTCGGCATACGATAACCGCCCGCTGTTCTTCGGCGAATTCCGCGACAAGCTCGGTCAGTCGATAATGGTATCGGCGACTCCCGCCGAGTTCGAGTGCGGCGTCGCGGGACAGATTGTCGAGCAGCTCATTCGTCCTACGGGACTCGTTGACCCCGAAATCGAGGTGCGTCCCGTTGAGACGCAGGTCGACGACCTGCTCGGCGAGATAAAGGAAAGAGTCGCCGCAGGCGGACGCGTGCTCGTCACCACGCTCACGAAAAAGATGGCGGAGGATTTAACCTCCTACCTCGACGAGCAGGGAATACGCGTCAAATACATCCACCACAACGTGGAAACGATGGAGAGAATGGAGCTCATCCGCGACCTGCGAAGCGGCGTTTTCGACGTCCTTGTCGGAATAAACCTGCTCCGCGAGGGCATCGATTTACCCGAGGTCACGCTCGTGGCGATTCTCGACGCGGACAAGGAGGGCATGCTCCGCTCCGAGACCGCGCTTATACAGACGATAGGCCGTGCCGCACGAAACGTCGGCGGCAAGGTCATAATGTACGCCGATACGGTGACGGGCTCAATGCAGCGCGCGATAGACGAAACGAACCGCCGCCGCGCCGTGCAGATAGCGTACAACGAGGAGCACGGCATCACGCCGAAGACGATAAAGAAGGAAATACGCGAGCTTATCGCAATCGGTGCTCCCGAGGACGGAGCAAAGGGACGGAAGAAGGGCAGAAAAGAACGCCCCGAGCGCCCGAAGACCGAAATCGAGAAGACCGCACTTCTCGAGAGAATGCGCGCCGAGATGAAGGAGTGCGCAAAGGAGCTCCGCTTCGAGGAGGCGGCGTACCTGCGCGACCGCATCAAGGAGCTTGAGCTTACGAAAGCGGAAAATTCGGATAAATAAGATTAAGATAGGACACCCCGTTGCCGCACTCGCATAAAGCAGCGGCGCGGAAAATTCGGATAAATAAGATTGAAACGAGTCACTGTATTATTGCACTCGCATAAAACAGCGGCGCGGAAAATTCGGATAAATAAAATTGAAACAAGGCGCTGTATTATTGCACTCGCATAAAACAGCGGCGCGGAAAATTCGGATAAATAATATTGAAACAAGTCACTGTATTTATTGCACTCGCATAAAGCAGCGGCGCTGAACCATAATCACAGCATAACTTAACCGGAGTATAAATATGCCTAAATACCTTAAAATAAAAGGGGCAAGACAGAACAACCTCAAAAACGTCGACGTGTCGGTGCCGCGTGACTCGCTCGTCGTGTTCACGGGACTGTCGGGCTCGGGAAAATCGTCGCTTGCGTTCGACACGATATACGCGGAGGGTCACCGCCGCTTTGTCGAGTCGCTCTCGAGCTATGCGAGAATGTTCCTCGGTCAGCTTGACAAGCCCGACGTCGACTCGATAGAGGGACTCTCGCCGGCGATTTCGATAGACCAGAAAACCACCTCCAAAAACCCGCGCTCGACCGTGGGCACGGTCACCGAGATATACGACTATCTGCGTCTTCTGTACGCGCGTCTCGGCGTGCCGCACTGTCCCGTCTGCGGACGTGAGATAAAGAAGCAGACCGTCGACACGATACTCGACTCCATCCTTACGATGAAGGAAGGCGAGCGTTTCATGGTGCTCGCGCCGATGGTGCGCGGCAAAAAGGGACGGCACGACAAGATTTTTGCCGATGCCTCCAAAAAGGGCTTCTCCCGCGTGAGAGTCGACGGACTCATGTACGACCTCTCCGAGGAGATAGAGCTTGACAAAAACCTGCGTCACTCCGTCGATATAGTGGTCGACAGACTCGTGATAAAGGAAGGTCTCAGAACCCGCCTTTCCGACTCCGTCGAGACCGCGCTCAGAGAAGCGGACGGCAGAGTCGTGATACTCACCGTCCCGCGCGAGGGAGACGAGGTCGAAACCGAATATTCGACCGATTACGCCTGCCCCGAGCACGGCGGCTCGTTCGGCTCACCCGAGCCGCGCATGTTCTCGTTCAACAACCCGTTCGGCGCGTGCCCGAACTGTCTCGGCCTCGGCGTTACGAGAAAAATGTCGGTCGAGAGGATAATCCCGCACCCCGAGCTGTCGCTCGACGAGGGCGGTATTGCCGTGAACGGCTTCAAGACGCTCGGCCCCGATTCGTGGAACGGCCCCGTCATCATCGCCGTCGGCGAGAAACACGGATATACGATGGATATGCCGCTCGCGTCGTTTCCGGAGGAGGCGCTTGACGCGCTTCTGTACGGCACGGGAGACGAAACGTACACGGTAATGCGTTCGTTTGAGGGTCCGAAGAAGGCGGTCTCGGTCAAATGGGAAGGCATCGTGCCGATTATCGAGCGCAGAATGACGCAGTTCGGCGCGGAGGGCGGAGAATATTACGCCCAGTTCCTCGACGAGGACGAATGTCCCGTCTGCCACGGCAGCAGGCTGAAGCCCGAGGCGCTTTCCGTCACCGTCGGCGGCATGAATATAGACAAGCTGTGCTCGCTTTCGATAACCGACACTCTCGCTCACGTGAACGGTCTTACGTTTACCGAGTCGGAGCAGGTGGTCGCACGCGAGATCATGAAGGAGCTGCGCGCCCGCCTCGGCTTCCTTATAAACGTAGGACTCGATTATCTCTCGCTTTCACGCCGCAGCGGTACGCTTTCGGGCGGTGAGGCGCAGAGAATCAGACTTGCAACACAGATAGGCAGCTCCCTTGCGGGAGTGCTGTACGTCCTCGACGAGCCGTCGATAGGACTTCACCAGAGAGACAACGGCAAGCTGCTTGCCACCTTGAAGAGCCTGCGTGACCTCGGCAACACCGTCATCGTAGTCGAGCACGACGAGGAAACGATGAACGAGGCGGACTATATCGTCGACATCGGCCCCGGCGCGGGCATCCACGGCGGCGAGGTCGTAGCGGCAGGTACGCCCGACGAGGTAAAGAAAAACAAAAAATCCATCACGGGCGACTATCTTTCGGGCAGAAAATCCGTTCCCGTTCCCGCGACGCGGAGAGAAGGAAATGGGCATTTCCTCACCGTGCGCGGTGCGGCTGAGAACAACCTGCGCCATATAGACGTGTCCTTCCCGCTCGGTAAGTTCATCTGCGTGACCGGCGTATCCGGCTCGGGCAAATCGTCGCTCGTCAACGGGATACTGCACGGCGCGCTCGCAAAGACGCTCATGCACGCAACGGCGTTCCCGGGGAGACACGACTCAATCGAGGGCATGGAATACCTCGATAAGGTAATATGCATCGACCAGAGCCCCATCGGACGCATGCCGAGCTCGAACCCCGCGACCTATACGGGCCTGTTCGGCGACATCCGCGAGCTGTTCGCCAAGACTCCCGCGGCAAAGCTGCGCGGCTACAAGAGCGGACGCTTCTCGTTCAACGTGAAGGGCGGACGGTGCGAGGCGTGCGAGGGCGACGGTGTTAAAAAGATAGAGATGCACTTCCTGCCCGACGTTTACGTTACGTGCGACGCATGCCGCGGCAAGCGTTACAACAAGGAAACGCTTGAGGTAAAATATAAAGACAAGAGCATCGCCGACGTGCTTGACATGACGGCGGAGGAGGGAGCCGAGTTCTTCGCGGACATCCCGAAGATTTCGTCAAGGCTCCGCATGATATGCGACGTCGGACTCGGCTACGTCAAGATAGGTCAGCCCTCCCCGACGCTGTCGGGCGGCGAGGCACAGCGAGTCAAGCTTGCAACCGAGCTCTCGAAGCGGAGCACGGGCAAGACGCTCTATATTCTCGACGAGCCCACGACGGGGCTTCACACCGACGACGTAAACAAGCTCTGCGAGGTGCTCTCGCGCCTCGTTGACGCGGGCAACACGCTCGTCGTTATAGAGCACAACCTCGACCTTATCAAGTGCGCCGACTATATAATCGACCTCGGTCCCGAGGGCGGCGCGGGCGGCGGTACCGTCGTTGCGACGGGCACGCCCGAGGAGGTCGCAGGGTGCGAAAAATCGTACACGGGACAGTATCTCAAGGATAAATTAAAGAAGGATTAAAGAATGGCTAAATATCGCAGAGACAGAATCAACGACGCGGTCGCTACCGAGGCGGCGGTCATCGTGCGCGACATCAAGGACCCGCGTCTTGACGGTGTAATGCTCACCGTGACGGGCGCGGAGGTCACCGCAGACCTCAAATACGCGAAGATTTTCTATTCCGTAATGGGTGAGTTCGACGAAAAGGAGCTTCGCCGCGGGCTCAAGAGCGCCGCACCGTTCGTGCGCTCGCGTCTCGCGCGCTCACTTAATCTCCGTCAGACTCCCGAGGTTTCGTTCGTCTTCGACGATTCCGTAGGACGCGGCGCGCACATTGCCGAGCTGCTCCGCGGTATTTCGACGGATACCGATGAACCCGAAGAATCCGGTGATCAAACATGAATAACGAAATAAAAGCGCTCACCGCCTCCGAGGCGGGCAGAA
>JAZUGD010000108.1:0-2986 GCA_045641025.1 Eubacteriales bacterium | reverse complement strand
ATACCGCCGGCGGATTTTTGCGTTTTAATAGTGTATATTCGTACTGATTATTTAATATTTCTATTGCATTTGGAAAAATTATATGATAAAATAACAAAAGTAATGTTCCGGCAAAGACGGAGACAGGTTAAATCAATCTGCGTTTACAGAGACGGCTGCATCAGCTGAAAGCAGACGGCGCACCGATTTATACCGTTTCACTCCCGAGCCTTTACGTGCAAAACACGCGGGTGGTTCCGTTAATGACCGTAAGAGTGTTGGCTCACGCTGAAATCCGGGTGGTACCGCGGTGCTTTGCATCGTCCCGGGTCTCAGCGTTATTTTTTTGGAAGGAACGTAAGTAATGAAAGAGAAATTACTGAAAATCAAAGAAGAAGCGCTTGCCGCGCTCGCTGATTCTTCTGCAGACGTTGAAGAACTCAGAATCAAGTACCTCGGTAAAAAGGGTGAACTTACCGCCGTTCTTCGCGGAATGGGTCAGCTTTCCGCCGAGGAGCGCCCCGTGATCGGTCAGCTTGCAAACGAGGTTCGCGCCGTAATCGAGAGCGAAATCGAAAAGAAAGTAACCGAGGCTAAAGCAAACGAGAAGGAAAAGAAGCTGCTTGAGGAAAAGCTTGACGTTACACAGCCCGGTAAAGCCGCGCCTGTAGGTCACCGTCATCCTCTCGCGAAGGTACAGCACGAGCTTGAGGATATATTTATCGGAATGGGCTTCACCATCGCCGAGGGACCTGAGGTTGAGTACGATTACTACAACTTCCAGGCGCTCAACATACCGCCGGATCATCCCGCAAGAGATACTCAGGATACCTTCTATATTACCGAAAATATTCTTCTCCGTTCGCAGACCTCTCCCGTACAGGCGAGAGTAATGGAAAAGACCACGCCTCCCATAAGAATAATCTCTCCCGGACGCGTATACCGTTCCGATGCAGTCGACGCGACTCACTCGCCTCTGTTCCATCAGATGGAGGGACTCGTTGTCGATAAAGGAATAACCATGGGTGACCTGAAGGGAACTCTTGAGATATTCGCCCGCCATCTGTTCGGTGAGGATACGAAGGTTCGTTTCCGTCCCCATCATTTCCCGTTTACCGAACCGTCTGCCGAGGTTGACCTTTCCTGCTTCGCATGCGGCGGAAAGGGCTGCCGTCTCTGCAAGGGTGAGGGATGGATTGAGATACTCGGTGCCGGTATGGTTCATCCGAACGTACTCAAGTGCTGCGGTATTGACCCCGAGGTTTACAGCGGATTCGCATTCGGTCTCGGTATCGAGAGAGCCGTTCTCCTTAAGCATCATATCGACGATATGAGACTGCTTTACGAAAACGATACGAGATTCCTTGCACAGTTCTGAGAAGGAGGGTAAACAGATATGAAACTTTCAATGAATTGGCTTTCCGATTTCACAGACGTATCAGACGTTGATATAAAAGAATATTGCGACCGTATGACCGATTCCGGTTCAAAGGTCGAAGGCTACGAAATTCTCGGAGACAATATTTCGAACGTTGTCGTAGGCCACGTGCTCACCGTTGAGAAGCATCCCGATGCCGACAAGCTCGTAGTATGCTCCGTTGACGTTGGGGGAGAGGCTCCCATACAGATAGTTACCGCCGCGAAGAACGTTTTCCCGGGCGTATACGTTCCAGTTGCACTTAACGGCGCTCATCTTCCCGGTGACGTAAAAATCAAGACCGGCAAGCTCAGAGGAGTAGTTTCCGAGGGTATGTTCTGCTCAATCGCCGAGCTTGAGCTTACTCTTCACGATATGCCCGGTGCCATTGAAGACGGCATACTTATCTTCGGTGACTGCGGTATTGATGCAAAACCCGGTCAGGACGTAAAAGAGCTTCTCGGTCTTAACGACAAGGTCGTGGAATTCGAGATTACCTCCAACCGTCCCGACTGTCTCTCGATAATGGGACTCGGCCGTGAGAGCGCCGTAACCTTCAAGCGTCCTCTTACGCTCACCGCGCCTACGGTAAAAGCAGTAAACGACGGCGACAAGGTAGAGAACTACATCAAGGTTGACGTTGTAAATAACGAGCTCTGCTCGCGATACAGCGCAGCTGTGGTAAAGAACGTGCGTATTGCACCGTCTCCGCTTTGGCTCCGTATGAGACTTCGTTCCTGCGGTGTCCGTCCGATAAACAATATCGTTGATATTACCAACTACGTAATGCTCGAATACGGTCAGCCGATGCATGCATTTGATTATGCCTGCCTTGACGGAAAGCATATTATTGTGCGCAGCGCAGAGCAGGGAGAGAAGTACGTTACGCTTGACAATATCGAGCACGCACTTACCTCCGAAATGCTCGTTATCGCAGACGAAAAGAAGCCCGTTGCACTTGCAGGTGTTATGGGCGGTGCAAACAGCGGTATTTCCGATACGACCACTACCGTCGTATTTGAGTCCGCAATGTTCAAGGGCGGCAACGTACGCCGTACAGCAAAGGCTCTCGGTATGAGAACCGAAAGCTCGTCCCGTTTCGAAAAGGGACTTGACAGCGAGAACACGATGCCCGCGCTGAAACGAGCACTCGAACTTGTTGCCATGCTTGACGCAGGTGACGTTGTCGACGGATTCATCGACTGCTATCCCGTAAAGAAAGAACTCTTCAAAATGGAACTTTGCCCCGAGAAAATCAATTATTTCCTCGGTACCGATATCTCCGAAGAATTCATGTGCGAAGCACTCCGTTCTCTCGAGTTCGAGGTTGACGGTAATACCGTTACCGTTCCTTCGTTCCGTGACGACGTAAGATGTATGAACGACCTCGCGGAAGAGGTTATAAGAATTTACGGATATAACAGCATACAGTCCACGGGATTTGCTTCGGGCCTTGCAGAAGGCGGAAGAACCGAAAAGCAGAACTACGAGATTCTCGCCGAAGACGTAATGATAGGAATGGGTGCAGACCAGATCGAGACCTTCTCGTTCATCAGCCCCAAGTTCTACGATAAAATCCGTCTTCCCGAA
>JAZUGD010000107.1:0-1785 GCA_045641025.1 Eubacteriales bacterium | reverse complement strand
ATACGAAACCGAAATGCGAGCGGACAGACTGTACGCCGCAATTTCCGGCAGAGACGAAGGGTATTTCATGACCCGTTCGCCGTATTTTAAAAAATAATCAAAAATCAAGACCGAAAAGCCGCTTTGCGTTTTCAACGGTAGCTCTGCAAAGAGTATCCGTGTCAACTGAGGCGGCTTTTGCCGTCTCTGCGGCGGTAAACTCAAGAAACGCCGAACGGTTAATCTCGCCTCTGTGAGGCTCGGGAGGTAGGTAAGGCGCATCGGTTTCGATAAGAATACGCTCAAGCGGCACGACGGAAGCCGCTCTTTTTACGTTTTTGGCGTTTTTATACGTAACGGGACCCGAAAATGAAATATAATAACCGAGCCGTACGTAATCGAGTGCGGACTCGGAGCTTCCGCTGAAGCTGTGCATCACACCGATGACGTTCGGGTGCGCTCTTATAATGTCAAAGGTGTCGCCGTGAGCGTCACGGTCGTGAATAATCACGGGCATAGAATACTTCTCGGCTATCGACAGCTGAGCATCGAAAACCTTTTTCTGCCTTTCTGCGTCTTCCGTGCCGTAATGATAATCAAGTCCTATCTCTCCGAGTGCAACGACTCTCGGATGAGTGAGTCTCTTTGCAATTTCGTCAAGAGTTTCGTTGTCACCCGATTCATCGAAAAAACGAATATCTCCGGGATGAAGACCGGCTGCTGCAAAAATACGCGTATCGGACTCCGCAAGGGCAATACATTCGTCACTCGTTTCGGGAGAGGTGCCGGCAACGAGCATCCCGCATACTCCCGCGGCAAATGCCTCGGCTATAGCAGCCGAGGCACCTCCGGGATATTCATTGAATTTAGGGTCGTTGTAATGGCAGTGTGAATCGAAGTAAATCATCTTATACGGTCGCCGGGAACGGCATCGTCGGAGAGGAATACAACCTTGGGCTCGTCTTCACCGCATGCGAGAATCATGCCGCGGCTCTCAACCCCGCAAAGCGTAGCGGGAGCGAGGTTTGCAACGAGAACGACGTTCTTGCCGATAAGGTCTTCGGGCTTATAGAACTTGGCTATACCGGAGGCAACCTGTCTCTTTTCGTAACCCAGGTCTACTATAAGGCGCAGCAGCTTCTTTGACTTCGGTACGGGCTCGCATTCGACTACTTTAGCACATCTGAGCTCGACTCCCATAAAGTCCTCGAACTTGATTTCGGGAACTTCTTCGGGCTTTTCTGTAACCTTCGCTTCTTTGGCAGCAGCCTCTGCAGCCGCCTTTTCCTGTTCGGCCTTGATTTCGGCAAGAGTTGCCTCTTCATCAATACGGGAGAACAGAATCACGGGCTCGGTTACCTTGGTACCGGCTACGAGACCACCGAAGTTTTCGATGGATTCATAAGACGTAACGTCGCATCCGAGCTCGGTGAAAATCTTTTCGCTCGTCTCGGGGATAATCGGGAAGAGAAGCACCGCACCGATTCTGATAACTTCAAGAAGGTTGTAAAGCACGGTTCCGAGTCGTGCCTTGTTAGCCTCATCCTTCGCAAGAGTCCACGGGGTGGTTTCGTCAATATACTTGTTGGCACGCTTGAGCATCGTGATGGCGGCTTCAATCGCATCGGATACGTGATAAGTATCCATGTTCGAAATGAAGTCTTCGTAGCCCTTGCGTGCGGCTTTCTTAAGCTCACAGTCGGTGCCCTCGTCACCCGCGGGAGCGGGAACGGTACCGCCGAAATACTTGTTGGTCATGGCAACGGTTCTGTTAACGAGGTTGCCGAGAATGTTTGCAAGGTCGGT
>JAZUGD010000106.1:0-8351 GCA_045641025.1 Eubacteriales bacterium | reverse complement strand
GCGGTAAACCTGCTGTGCGACGCGGGCGCGGCGGTAATTATCCCCTGCGCGATGCTTTATACGGCAAAAACGAATATATGAAAAAAGGAACTCTTGCGAGTTCCTTTTTTGATTCAGTCTACCTTGGGGAGAGTGGCGAAGGACGCCTGAAGCTCCTCGTCCGTGGGAACGTAGTCGGTCATTATTCCGTCGTGGAATTTCTGATACGACATCATATCGAAGTAGCCGGTACCGGTGAGTCCGAAGACGATGGTCTTCTCTTCTCCCGTTTCCTTACACTTCATTGCCTCGTCGATTGCGACCTTGATTGCGTGCGAGCTTTCGGGTGCGGGGAGGATGCCCTCGACGCGTGCGAACTGCTCGGCTGCCGCGAACACCTCGGTCTGAGGTACGGACACGGCTTCCATAAGTCCGTCGTCATAAAGCTGAGAGAGGGTCGAGCTCATACCGTGGTAACGGAGACCGCCGGCGTGAGTCGGCGCGGGGATATATCCGCTGCCGAGCGTGTACATCTTAGAGAGCGGGCATACCTTACCGGTATCGCAGTAGTCGTATGCGTAAACGCCTCTCGTAAGACTCGGGCAGGACGCGGGCTCTACCGCGATTATACGGTAATCGGCAAGTCCCTTTATCTTGTCTCCCATAAACGGGGAGATAAGTCCGCCGAGGTTGGAGCCGCCGCCCGCGCAGCCGATTATGATGTCGGGCACGACGTCGTATTTTTCAAGCGCGGTTTTCGTTTCAAGCCCGATTATTGTCTGATGAACGAGCACCTGATTGAGCACGCTTCCGAGCACGTAACGGTAGCCCTCAAGGTTCGTGGCGGTCTCTACCGCCTCGGAGATGGCACAGCCGAGGCTTCCGCCGGTGCCGGGATGCTCCTCGAGAATCTTTCTGCCGACTGCGGTCTCGGTAGACGGAGAGGGAGTTACGGACGCGCCGTAGGTACGCATTACCTCGCGGCGGAACGGCTTCTGCTCGTATGAAACCTTAACCATAAACACCTTACAGTCAAGTCCGAAATACGAGCAAGCCATGGAGAGTGCGGTACCCCACTGACCTGCTCCGGTCTCGGTGGTAACGCCGCGGAGTCCCTGCTTCTTTGCGTAGTACGCCTGCGCTATCGCGGAGTTGAGCTTATGGCTTCCGCTTGTGTTGTTGCCCTCGAACTTATAATAAATCTTCGCGGGAGTCTGCAGCTTTTCCTCAAGGCAGTACGCACGCACGAGAGGAGACGGGCGGTACATCTTATAGAAGTTACGGATTTCCTCGGGAATCTCGAAATAAGGATTTACGTCGTCAAGCTCCTGCTTTATGAGCTCGTCGCAAAATACGGGAGCGAGCCCCTCGGCAGTCATCGGCTTGTGCGTGACGGGGTCAAGCAGCGGTGCGGGCTTGTTTTTCATGTCAGCCCTGAGGTTATACCAAGCCGTCGGCATCTCCGACTCTTCAAGATAGATTTTGTAAGGTATGTCTTTCATAATTAAACCTCTTTCGCGGTGAATTTTCGATAAAAAAACTGTCCCTGCAATATAATTGCCGGGACAGGATATGACTATTCCTGCGGTGCCACCCCGCTTGACACTTAACGTGCCCGCTTTATGCATACGTGATATATGCTGTGCTTTGTTCACGGGGACACTCACCCCGGCTCGCTTACTCGCTGCCTTTCAGCTCGCCCTCGGAAGCCCATTCGGTAACGTTTTCTCTGCCGCGCTCACACCCTCCGCGGCTCTCTGTATGAGAAGTGACGGAACTTACTTACTCTTCCTCATCGGTTTAGTTGAGTATAGCACAACGGTTTTCCGCTGTCAAGTACTTTTTTGAATTTTCACCCGAGTGCCACGTCAAGCGCCATCATAAGCGTAAACCCGAGAGAGAACGCAAGCGTTCCCGACGGCTCGCCCGCAGAGTCCGGAATAAGCTCATCCGCGACGACAAACATCATTGCTCCCGCGGCAAAGCCGAGAAAATACGGAAAGAACGGAGAGACGAGTGACGTTAGAAGCAGCGTTAAAGCAGAGGCCGCGGGCTCGACCGCGCCGGACAGCACACCGCCGAGGAATGCGCGCATACGGCTCGCGCCTTTCGCTCGCAGCGGCATTGAGATAATAGCCCCCTCCGGTACGTTCTGCACCGCGATACCGAGGGAGAGAGCGAAAGCGCCGACCGCGCTCGCCTCCCCGCCGAGCAGCGACGCGTAAGCGATGCCGACCGCCATCCCCTCGGGAATATTGTGTAGCACCACGGCGAGCGTGAGCATGGTGCCTCCCGAAGGTCCGCCGCTGCAGCGGGGGATTATTTTTTCAAGCACTGAAAGAAAGAGGACTCCCGCCCAGAAGCCTACGACGGCGGGAATGAAGGAAAGCGGCACGGGAAGCCCGCTGTGCTCCATTGCGGGCAGCAGAAGGCTCCACACCGAGGCGGCGGTCATCACTCCCGCGGCAAAGCCGTCGAGTACCCTGCCGACACGGCGAGAGAGTTCCCTTTTCATCACGAATACCGCGAATGCTCCGACGGACGTTCCCAAAAACGGTAATAATATTCCTTTGATTAATTCGTATGTCATTTTCATATACTCCATAAGTCAGTATATGAAAACAAAAGAAAAAGAGCCCAAACGTGTGGGCTCTTTCGGTTTGTTTGATTAGTCGCTGATGTAAGGCATAAGCGCAACCTGACGGGCACGCTTGATGGCAACGGTCAGCTGACGCTGATGCTTTGCGCAGGTACCGGTTACTCTGCGGGGAAGAATCTTCGCTCTCTCGGAGACGAACTTTCTCAGACGGAGAGTATCCTTGTAGTCGATGTTGTCAATCTTATCGGCGCAGAAAGCGCAAACCTTTTTTCTTCTTCTGTTGGGAACGCGGGAGTTGTTTCTCTGTGCGTAGCCTTCTCTTGCGGGAGCCTCGGTGGCTTCGGTATCAACAGTCTCTTCAGCGAGAACTTCAGTCTTTTCGGTATCCATTTTATTCCTCCAAATAATTCGTTATGTCCGTCCGTCAGAACGGAAGATCTTCGTCGTCGGAGAGCTCGTCGAACTTGGGAGCTTCTCCTCCGTTGGAAAATGCGGGTGCCGTATAGGTATCGGCGCCGTATGCGGACTGAGACGATGCCTGCTGTACGGCGAGAGGACTTTCGGACTTTGCGTCAACGAAGTTAGCCTCGTCGGCAACGATCTCGGTTGCGTAATGCTTTACTCCCTGCTGGTCGACCCAGTTTCTGGTCTGGAGATATCCGACGATACAGATGGAGCTTGCTTTTCTGAAATAACGTGCGATGAACTCGGCGGTCTGTCTCCAAGCGGTCACGTTGAAGAAATCAGCAGCCTGATCTTCACCCGCTTTATTGCCGAAACGTCTGTTTACGGCTACGCTGAACGACACTACCGGAATACCCGAGGGTGTGGTCTTGAGTTCGGGATCGGCCGTCAGTCTTCCGCCGATTATGACCTTGTTGAAGTTAAAGTTTGCCATAGTTCCTACTCCGTGCACTTACGCTTCAGCGGGTGCAGTGGTTTCTTCCTTGCGAAGAACGATGGAACGAAGGATACCTTCGGTAATACCGAAGACACGCTCAAGCTCTGCCGGGAAAGCGGGTTCGCTCTTGAACTCGGCGATTACGTAGTAGCCCTCAGTCTGATCCTCGATAGGATATGCGAGCTTGCGGCGTCCCCAAACGGTGACCTCTCCGAGTTCTCCGTTAGCGGAGATGAGGCCGGTGAAACGGTCGGACATAGCCTGCGTTTCCTCGTCATTGAGTCTGGGGTCAATGACGAACATGGTTTCGTAAAGATTTGTTTTGTTCTCCATATTTTACCTCCCTATGGACATAAGGTCGGCAGTTAAAAATTCCAGCCGACAGAGATAGATGGCAGTCGCCACCCGAGTTAATATATTATCACAAAATGCTCCCGTTTGTCAATAGAAAAGGAGAAATTTACTATATTATAAGGGAATTACGGGCAGATTCAGCAAAAAATGATAACTTTACGACATCGAATTACTAAAACCGGGCGATTTTGCCCGTATATCCGGGATTTTTTAAACCGGATTTCCATTATTTACGCACAATTTCAGGTTATTGCGGAACGTTTTTGCTCCCGCAATGCCGCGGTTTTCGCGGTTGTTAACCATTTGTTAATATTTTCTTTATCTTCGCACTTTTTCCGTATGGTATCATAGGAAGTACCCCTCTCCCCTGCGAGTATAGCCGAGAAAGGATGGCGGAACATGAAAAACGAAGAATATACGAACGGAAATATACCGCTCGGTGCCGAAGCCGTGCTTCCGGACGGTACGGAGGTAAAATACTCTGTTTTCCGTGAGACGGAAGACGGACGGACGTTTTTCTCGCTCGGCGTCGAAACGGAATACGAGCGCACGGTTCTCCGCGACGTGTCGGCGTCGCTTTTCGGTGCATCGTCGCTTATGCTGACACTCTGCGCGGGCACCGTCACTCCCTGCACCGCGCGCGACGTGGCTGAAGATTTTATCACCGGTGAGACGGAAATCACCGTGAAATTCTTATAACGTCCGACACGTAGGCTCCGTCGGTGCTCACACCGAGCTTACGGTATTTTTCGGCGGTACCGACGTTCATATACATGTCTGCGGGAAATTCCCCGTGTAAACCGTAATCGGGCACGTCGGAGCCCGCGATAACGGCTCCTCCGCCCGTGTACCCGACGGGATTTGTTGTGTACGTGACGCTCTCGCCGTTCCTTGTGAACGTAAACTCCGTGACCTTGCGCGAGTACTCCCCGTCGGTGTGCGTTTCGGGCATTTTAAGCACTGCGTCACCGAAAAGCAGTACGTCGCCCGGGCCGTAATATATCACTTCAATCTTTTTGTCACGTGCCAGCGCTTCGACGGGCAGAGCGAGTTCCCTCTCGCCGTCGTTTTCCGGCGACGGGAGATACACCGCGCGTATGCCGTTTTCCTCCGACAGACGGCGCAGTACCTCACGTTTTCCGTAAAGGCCGTCGCCGACGACCAGTGCGTCGACGTCAGAGCATCCCCAGTCTCCCGCAAGAGATACGGCAAGTGAGTCGGAATACGAGCGCGCGCCGCCCGTATGAACGAGTACGGACGAGCCGCCCGACGAGGCTATCACCGCGTCCTCACCCCACGACGAAACGCACCCGACGTTCAGCCGTCTCTCCTCCGCTATTCCCGTTATTACAGAAGACGACAGCGTAACCGCAAACGCAAACGCCGCCGCAAGGAAAACAAGCTTTTTCGTTTTGCCCGAGCTCAGCAGCATGACAAGCATAAGCACGCCCGTTACCGTGATAAGCACCCGCGTGACGTTTCCCGTAAGCGGCAGAAGGAAGTCGCCCGAGCGTGCGATACGCGAGATAATCGACAAAAGAACTCCGAGCGCCTTACCCGCAAGGGATGCAAGAGGTACGAAAAGCCACGGTACGGGGCTTATTATGAGAAGCACCGCACAGACGGGAACGAAAACCGCGATAAGCGGTGCGAGTACGAGGTTCGACAGCGGCGAGACCGCCGACATCGAGCCGAAATAAACCGCCGAGAGCGGCAGCACGAATGCGGGCACGAGCAGTGCGGTAAGCACCTTACCGCGGACCCCTTTGCTGCCCGCCGCGCAAAGCACCGCAATCATTGCGGCATACGAAAGCTGAAGCCCCACGTCGAGCGGTGCGAAAGGATTTACGATTGTAATGAGGAAGACCGCCGCGGACAGTGACGTAATACCGTCGGCACGTCTGAAAAAGACGCCGCCGAGCAGATAGATAATAAGCATGATTCCCGCACGGGTCACGGACGCGCCGAAGCCGGTCAGCGCCATATATCCGACAACCGCCGGGCACATAACGAAAAAGCGCACCTTCCCGTTACGGGTTATTTTTCCGATAATGAACTCAAGCAGAAGCACCACGACGGACAGATGCGTGCCGCTTATCGCCATAAGATGCGAAATACCGAGCACGCGGAAATCGTGTTCCGTTTCAGCCGTAAGCATTTTTCTGTTGCCGAGAAGAAGCGCCGGGGCAAAGCCTCCGGCACCTCTGCCCATTCCCGCCGACAGAATCGCGGAAAGTTTTTCCCGTGCGTCGTACAGTCTCGTGCGGATACCGTTGTCACGTCCCGTGACACGGAGCCCGTCGCACTTTGCTTCAAGCACAACGCCGTCGCTCAGGTAATATGCCGGAAGCGAGCCGTCGTCGGTAAGAGGTGCGAGGGTAACGTCGGCAGATACTTTGTCGCCTACCCTGCACGAGCCCTCCGCGGGCTTCAGAAGCAGCAGCTTGCCGTCAAGCGGTGACGACGCGGCGCTAACCTCAAGATGATAGTATTCCCTGCCCGAGTACGACTCGGTGGAGCCACGTACGGTACCGCTCACGGTGCATTCCGCACCGGAATACTTAAGGTACGACGGATACACGAGTCCGGCGAAATACGAGGTAAATAGAGACGCCGCAAGCACTCCGGCAAGCACGAGCACTGCGGATCTTCCGTGCGGACGCGGTGAGCGGCGGCGCTTCAATACGTAAATCAAAACCGCCGCGCTGAAAAGCACGGCGGCGATTATTATACAGATATTGCGTACAAAGCCCTCTGCGGCATAAAGAACGCAGGCAGTTACGAAAAAAGAAGAAGTGAGCGACGCCAGCGGCCGCTTTTCAAGCTCTTCCATAACTCCCCCGTAAATATCATTCGAATTTTGCGCTTTCAGCCTGAGCCATTGTGTCACAGCGTTCGTTTTCGGGATGACCCGCGTGGCCCTTTACCCAAACGACGCATACCTTATGAGTCCCGCAAAGAGCAAGAAGCTCTTCCCACAAATCGGGATTGAGCGCCGGGCTTTTGTCGGCACGCTTCCAGCCTCGCCTCTTCCAGCCCTCAGCCCAGCCTTTCTGCAGTGCCTCCGAAACGTACTTCGAGTCGGTGCAGAGTTCGACCTCGCACGGCTCCTTCAGTGCACGGAGCCCCTCGATTACCGCGGTCAGCTCCATGCGGTTGTTCGTGGTTTCCCTCTCCCCGCCGGAGAGTTCTTTTTCGATTTTGCCGTAACGGAGAACGGCACCCCAGCCTCCCGGTCCGGGATTTCTGCGGCACGAACCGTCGGTGAACAAATATACTTTTTTCATATCCGGTCGTCCCCCTTTGCAAAAAGACAGCCGCAGTAGTTCTGTCTGTATATGCCGTACTCCCTGCACGTCTCGATTGAGCGCAGGTATCCGTTTTTCTTTTTGAAATCGGACGGCAGCCACTTCACGCCGAACTCTTCGGAATATTTCTCGCCGAGTGTATTTATAAGCGGCGCGTTCTTATGCGGGCTGACGGTCAGCGTCGTGGCGAAATAATCGTAATCTCCGAGAGACGCAAGGCGTGCCGTTTCCCCGATTCGCATACCGAGGCACACGGTGCAGCGCGAGCCGCCCTCGATCTCACCCTCAAGCCCCCGTACGGCGGCAAGATATGCGTCCGGCTCGTACTCTCCCTCGATTACGCTCAGTTTGCCGTTCGTCTCAAGAAGAGAGCACAAACGGTAAAGCTCCGCGAGTCGGTGTTCGTACTCTTCCCGCGGAGCTATGTTGGGATTGTAGAAATAAACGTCAACGTCAAAATGCTCCGCAAGATAAGGCACGACGTACGATGCGCACGGTGCGCAGCAGGCGTGAAGAAGGATTTTCGCCCGTCTGCCGTCTGCGGCATAACGCTCCGTTTCACGCGCGATTATCTCGTCCGTGAGCTGTTGATAGTTGATTTTCTGCATTTGCATAATATTTTTAGGCATCAACCTATTTTGATGCTGTCGGGCATTCCCTTGCCTATATTGACAAGCGGCAGATAGAACGTATTGTACCCGCCCGGAATAACGTCCGAATCCTCTTCGGGAACGTCGTCCCACAGCTTGCCCCACGGACGGAGAGCGAAATAAAAGTCGAATCCGCCGCCGTCGGGAGCCGTGAACGTACCCTTCAGGATAATCATATCCGAATATTTCTGCGAGTTCTTGTCAAACGGCTCAACACCTTTTGCGTCACTGCCGAGAATCTCCGCCGCAAGCACTTCGGCAACGCCGTCTTCGGCAACCTTTACGTCGAACACTCCGAGGCATTCGTTTCTGGATGAAAACTCGTCCCACACGGCAAACTCCGCCTTGTTTTCATCCTTGTAAACGAACTCGCCGCAGCAGTCGAAGCACTGCTCGATACCGTCGAAATCTCCGGTACCGTTGCGCATTATCCACCAGCCGTACCAGTCGCCCTCGTAGGACTTCTGAAGCTCGTTCAGTTCATACTTTTCGGAGCAGGACGGGAGCGAACACAGGAGAAGCAGCGAAATCAGGAGACACGCAAATCTGCGAAGACTCAT
>JAZUGD010000105.1:0-2480 GCA_045641025.1 Eubacteriales bacterium | reverse complement strand
GATATACCTATTATATACGAAAAACGGAAATTCCGCAAGCGGAAACGGCAATACCGCAGGGCGGGGCTTGTATAGGCGCGTTTCTACGCAGGTCCACGCAGGGACGAACGTCGCCGTCATCCCGAGGGGCGGGTCATACGTTTGGGCGCAATTACTCCACCCCCCCTGGGGGTCCGGAGCTGCCCTTTGGTATTCTCCACGGTGGCAAGCGGATAAACAAATTTTGTTTGCTTGGTGGATTTAGTCTGTACTTTAAGTTCCTGCAACTTCAACCACGCCCTACCATTATTATAACCGTATCTCTTCGACGTATAGAGATAGCGTCCGAATGTACAGATCCCCACGACGTATGTAGTTTGCTTTACTTAAAGTGACGCCACGTCTCGGGATGACGGTATCGGGTGTCCCTGAGTGGACGTGCACGGTATTGCGCAAATTTCGCAGGTCCTTCGGCTGCGCTCAGGATGACAGGGACGGTGTATCGTTTATCCCCGACAAGCCCTTGCGTGCTTCGCCCGTATATGGTACAATTATTACATAAAAAACGTCAGGGCAGGTGCGGCAGATGAGCATTGTACTCGAAAACAAAGCGGTATCGTACACGTTTGAGGAAAACGGGTTTCTTTCCTCGATGTCTCTTGCGGGAGGCAAAACGGTTCGCTTCGGCGGCGGTTACTCCTCCGCGTTCAGGCTTCTTGCGGGGGATGCCCCCGGCGGGCTTGAAAACGAGATAGGCGTATACGCCGACACGGACACGCATCCGGTCATCACGCCCTTTTCTTATGAAAACGGGCACGGTATCACCGTGGTCTGCGCCGACCTTCCCGACAGAGCCGGTCACCCTACGGGAATCGCGCTTGCGCAGAAATTCATGCTTGACGACGGCGCGGAGCTTCTGCGCGCCGTGACGGAAATCGACAATCGCGGAGAGCAGTATATATCGGAGCTACACCTCGGCTTTGAGGCGGTGTCGCTTCCGACTCCCGTCGAGAGCCAGAAATTCACCGCACCGTGCGCCTCGCTCGGCGAGACGATACCGCGGGCGGAGCTTGAAGGGCGGCATATCCTTTACACGGTGCCGCAGACGATTCCCGACAGTCTTTGCTGTACGTGGGTCGACCTCAGCTCACCCGACGTGGGAGTCTGCATCGGATACCTCGACCGCTCGGGCACGGATCTGCTGTGCGAAGCCGTCGGCAAAAACGGCGACGGGTCGCTGCGCATGAACTTCCGCCTTTTCCGGTATTCGGGCGGTTTTACATTCATGCACGAAATAAACGGTCCCGAGCAGATATACCCCCTCCGCCCCGGTGAGCGGTTCGTCACGGATGAATGGTTCTTCGGCGTGCATTCCGGCGACTGGCACGGGACGGCGCGGTTTTACAGACGCGAATACGAAAAAGAGTTCGGCGGCGATTTTTTAAACCGGGACAGACTCTCGCCCAAGGTCAAGGGCGCCGACATCGTTATATCGGACAGCTGTGCGTGGGCGGGAAAGCGGGACGAGAACGGCATCTATACCGATTACGACACCAACGGCGAGCTGCGCCACACGTTCGACGAAGCCGCAGACCGGCTTGAAAGTTCGCTGAAAATTCTCGGTGCCGCGCCGGAGCACGTTCTGTACGTCGTGCTCGGCACGGGCACACACTGGGGAATCTATAAGCTGCCCGACTACTTCCCCGCGTGCCCCGAGGCGGGCGGCGACGAGGGCTTTGCACGCATGCTTCACCGCATCAAGGACGAGCTCGGCGTTGCGGGAGCGTTCTTCTACGCTCACACGTCGTTCAACCACCGCGAAGCGGACAACTACGCGAAGGATGCCGACACGGGCTACTGCCCGCGGCTGTGCGCCGATTACAGCCACCTCGGCACGATTGCATGCACCGCCGAGGAAAGCTGGCAGAGGCTGTGGCGGGACGAAATCATCCCCTCGTTCGTCTCACGCGGGTGCGACGGAATAGAGTTTGACGAGGGCTTCGGTCACCACTACGTCTGCATGAACGGGAGCCACGCGCACGGCGGAAGCGCCGGTGCTCTGCTCACGGCGCAGACGAACGGCATGCTGAACATCGTCCGCGAGTGCAGACGGCAGTTCGGCGAGGGCTGCTTCTTCGAGACCGAGGGCACGAGCGACGTGGCGGCAAGACTCACCGATTTGTGGGAGACCTCGGGAATCGACGAGGCGGAGGTCGCAAGATACACGCACCCCGACCGCCTCGCGACCGTTTTCGCAAACACGGACCGCGACGTGCACAACGCCTTCGTTTACGGCTGTCCCGTGCTCGTGAGCGCCGACAAAGCACTCGGGGACGGTGACATTTCGGCTACGAAAAACTTTATCTCGGTACGCGCTGCCATGAGGGAAGAGCCGCCGTTCGGCTACCCCTTCGGGTTCAGGGATGAGGACGGACTCACGGCGGACGGCATAAAAGCCAAGCTCTACGCCGACGCCGAGGGCGTCACCGTCGCATATTCCG
>JAZUGD010000104.1:0-2977 GCA_045641025.1 Eubacteriales bacterium | reverse complement strand
CATGGCTACGATCCGACTTACTCCGTCTTCAACACGATAACGAGAGTCGGGTACGAGGATGCGGACGGTCCCGTTGAGAGTGCCGACGTCAACGACAGAGGCGAATACCTCCTCGTCTGCCGTTCCGACGAAACCAAATATGAAATCTGCACGTACGACTCCTCGCTTCGCGTGAATGCAAGATATTTCAAGAACAAATACGTAACCTCTGCCGCAATCGGCAGAAACGATTCAAGAGTACTTATAGCTTCGTTCGACCCGTCGGACGGCGGCGTAACGCTTGACGTTGAGTTCTACAAGGCAGGCGCGTCCGAGCCGGAGTCAAGCTATTCCGCGGCGGGAATATTCCCGGTAAAGTGCGGCTTCTTCGATGACAATTCATACTACGTAATATGTACCGACAGGGTACTGTTCTTCAACAAGAACGGTGCGTTCATCCGTGAGGAGCTGCCCGAAACGTACGAGATTACGTCGTACGCCGTCTCGGGCAACCGTCTTGCTCTTGCGGGAGTACGCGATGCCATAGGCCGCTCAAGCGGAATTACACTCTTCGACTCGGACGGAAACGCGGTGCTCGGTACCGACGTATCCGGCAGAGTCACGTCACTTGCACTGACGAATGAAGCGATATATGCACTGTCCGACGGAACGGTCAGTGCGGTATATCCCAAAACTCCCGACAAACCTGCTGACGGAATGACCGCACCTGCCGATTCGGTGTGCGTTCTTCCTTACGGAAACGGAGCCGTGCTTTGCAGACGCGGCGGAATCGAAAGCGTAACGTTCACGTCGGACGACGGGACAGTTACCGGATAAGAGAGGTACGTATGAACTTTATAATAGACGGAATACTCGTAGTCGCGTGTGTGATCATAATCGTGACGTCGGCGAAGCGCGGATTTGTAAAAACCGTACTGTCGCTCGTATCGTCGATAGCGGCGTTTCTCGTCGCCGTAACGTTTTCTCCCGCTCTTGCGGATATGATAAACGCGAAATTCATCCTTCCCGCGATTTCGGGCAATATCGAGGGTACGGTCTCGTCCCTCACGGACGGTACGTCCGAGGGACTTGCCGAGCTTTTCACGAAGATGCCCGATACGCTCAGGGAAATACTTACGAGATACGGTCTCGGTGACAGTGCCGTGTCCGATATAGCCGCGTCCGCCGCCTCGGGCGAGAGCGGAATCGCCGACGTTTCCGGCAAGATAGCGTCCCCCGTAGCCACGGCAATATCGTATGCGGTCGCGTTTCTTCTTCTGTTTGTTGCCGCGATTATTGTGCTGAAGCTTCTCGTCTTCATTATCGACAAGATCTTCAAGCTTCCGGGGCTTAAAACCGTAAATACCCTTGCGGGAATCGTGCTCGGAGTAATTATCTCGGTCATATTCATATTCGCATACAGCTTCGTTGCCGCAAAGCTTACGGTTGCCCTCGGCTCGCTCTCACCGAATCTGTTCGGGCAGGATACGCTTGATTCAACGGTAATAGTGAAGTTCTTTTCAGAGCATAATATCGTCAGTGTCATTGAGTCTGTAACAGGAAGATAAGACCTCGAAAGGAAGTGACCCCAAATGCAGAAACACATCCCCAACATTATTAGTATTTTCAGAATATTCCTTGTAGCGGTATTTGCCGTGGCATTTATAGGATATTATCCCGAAAGCGTACCGTTCGCCGTATCCGTGTTCATTCTGTCGGGAATTTCCGACGTGGCTGACGGACTGCTTGCACGCAAGTTCGGATGGACGAGCGACCTCGGACGCGTGCTTGACCCGGTAGCCGACAAGCTGATGCAGGTCACGGCGCTGTTCTGCCTCTCACTCAAGGGTGTGGCACCGTGGTGGCTTTTCGCCTTCTTCCTCGTTAAGGAAGGCATGATGATTGTCGGCGCCCTCGTACTCTTTAAAAAGAGAAACGTAATATACGGAAGCAAGATTTTCGGTAAAATCGCGGCAGTATCGTTCTATGCGATAGTCGTCACGATAATTCTGTTCGGCGAAAAGCTCGGAACGGTATTCGTAAACGTTCTGTGCATCGTCGCGGCACTCATCGCCGTAACGGCGCTCGTGCTTTATATATTCGCATACGTAAGAAAGAAAAATGACGCGGACTCGGACGAGTCTGCCGTCGAGGTTAAATAAAAATGATTCTTTGCTCAAAATGCCATAAACGCCCCGCCGTCGTCTTTATGACGCGAATCGAGGGCGATAAGTCAACGCAGGAGGGTGTCTGTCTCAAATGCGCAAAAGAGATGGGCATCAAGCCGGTTGAAGATATAATGAAGAAAATGGGACTCACCGACGAGGACATCGAACGCATGGACGAGGACATCGCCGGTCTTGCCGAGTCTCTCGGTGACGGCTCCGATATGTCGGATATGCTTGCGGGAATGGTCCCGGGCGACGACTCCACCGGAGACGACAGCCGCGCGCCCGTAATCAACCTTCAGAAGCTTATGCGTGAAGGAATGAACGGAGCGGGGAAGAAGGCGGGAGATAAAAAAGGAAACGCCAAAAAGCCCGAGAAAAAATTCCTCAATACCTACTGCACCAACCTTACCGCCAAAGCAAGCGAGGGCAAGCTTGACCGTATCGTCGGACGTGAAAGGGACATCGGCAGAGTAATACAGATTCTCTGCCGCAGACAGAAGAACAATCCCTGCCTTATCGGTGAGCCGGGCGTAGGTAAAACCGCAATCGCCGAGGCTCTTGCACAGAAGATAGTAAACGGCGACGTGCCGTTCGTGCTCAAGAAGAGCGAGGTGTATCTTCTCGACCTTACCGCGCTTGTCGCCGGAACGCAGTTCCGCGGACAGTTCGAGTCGAGAGTTCTTTCGCTGCTGAACGAAATCAAGGAAGCCGGAAACATAATTCTCGTCATTGACGAGGTTCATAACATAGTCGGTGCGGGAGATGCAGAGGGCAGCATGAACGCCGCGAATATCCTCAAGCCGGCACTCTCGCGCGGTGAGATTCAG
>JAZUGD010000103.1:0-9896 GCA_045641025.1 Eubacteriales bacterium | reverse complement strand
TCTGGAGCCCAGAGTCTTCCAGCCGTAAACCACAAACTAAACGCGCCGTGTGCTTTGCAGCCCACGTCGCTTTCTTTGCGTGCGTCCGCTTTTGGTGCGGTGTGTTGACATAACGGGACGGCGGTGATATAATATATGTTGATAAGGTATTATTCCGATATAATATAAACCGTAAGGACAGAATATGAAAAAGAAGATAATTATCATAATAATTGCCGCTGTTGTTGTTCTGGCGGGCGTTTTGTGTGCGATATTCCTCCTTCCGCATAACGGAGGAGACAAACCCGGTGAAACGACCGGGACCGAAGCACCGGCTGATACCTCGGCAGCTCCCGTCGTGACGGAATCGGAGGAAACCGATCCGCCGATTGAAATAGTGACCGACGACCCCGAGGACGTCTCGCTGCTCATTGCCGAAAACGTCCGTCTTGTGCGTACGTTTTCGTATACCGGACTTTACGTCGAGGACGGCTCCGACGAGATTGTTGAAAAAATAGTGGCTGTAAACGTCAAAAACAGCGGTAACAAAGCCGTACAGTATCTGGCGTTCACCCTTAAGGGGAGCGACGGTAAGGACTACGTATTCGAGGTGACGACGCTTCTTCCGGGAGATTCCGTGACCGTGCTTGAGAAGAACCGTGCCTCCTACGACAAAGACGTAACCTACGAGGTGTCGGGGTGTGACAGCTGTGCATACTTTACCGAAACTCCGTCGCTGTGCTCCGACGTTATCGCCGTTACCGCAAACGGACACAATATTACCGTAAAGAATCTGACGGATAAAACAATCGCATCATGCCGCGTATACTACAAAAACGTAAACGGCGACAGTCTCATCGGCGGCATCACGTACACCGTGGGATACGAGAACCTCGAGCCCGGGCAGGAGCTCACGGCGGTATCGAAGCACTTTGACGGAGACTCGTCAAAAATAATGTTCCTGACGTATGCAGAACAGTAAATACCGCTACAGCGTAGGCGGGCTCACGTTTGCGCTTGATATTCCCGAGTTCACCGAGGGCGAGTCTCTGTCGATTTTCCGCACAGGACGTGCGGACGGCGACGTGACCTACCGCGTTACCGTGACGGACGGTACCGTATCTCCCGCAAACGGAGAGCTTCTGTTTGAAGAAAACTGGATAAGGTACGTAAAGGCGGGCAACTGTCTCGTCTGCGAAAGGTACGATGAGCGTGACGGCAGTCTGTATATGACGGACACGGTAAACGGGGACGCTCACGAGATACTGTTCAATGCGTCTTTTGCCGATTATATAAGAACCGACCTTGTAACCAAGATGCTTAATATCCCGCGCGCGGTGATACCTCACGGCGGCGTCTTCCTCCACTCGTCGTTTATTGACGCGGGAGGGGAAGCGATACTCTTTACGGGGCCGAAGCAGATGGGAAAATCCACTCAGGCGGCTCTGTGGGAAAAATACAGAGGATCCGAAACCGTCAACGGCGACCGCGCTCTGCTGAGAAAAAAACACGGTCGGTGGTATGCATGGGGCTCACCGTATTCGGGTACGTCCGGCATATGCAAATCCCGCTCACTCCCCGTGAAGGCGATAGTCGTGCTGTCACAGGCGGAGGAAAGCACCGCATGCCGTACGGCAAAGCGGCGTGCGCTCGGCGCACTTCTTGACGGATGCTCCTTCGATACGTGGGATAAGGAGGCGGTAAGCCTCGTTCTCGACACTGCGGGAGAGATAATAAAAGACGTACCGGTCGTATCGCTTGCCTGCCGTCCGGACGAAAGCGCAATATGCGCTCTGGAGAAAGTATTATGACAAACAAAGAAGTTAAACGTCCGTTATCGGACGAGCCGATAACGGTACGCTACCTGAACAGCAGGGGAATAGCCGCGGGCCTTCCCGTCAGCGGCAATTTCGAGCTTACGGCGCGGTGTAACTTCAACTGCAAAATGTGTTATATACACAAAAGCAACGCTCCGGAATTCGAAAAAGGAGAGCTCTCTGCGGACGAATGGCTCGGCATTGCCTCCGACGCAAGAGACAAGGGCCTTATATTTCTTCTGCTGACGGGCGGCGAGCCGCTTATAAGACGCGATTTTCCGCAGATATACACGGAGCTCGTAAAGATGGGCATCGTGGTGTCGATAAACACCAACGCGTCCCTTTACGGCGGTGAGATACGCGAGCTGTTCAACCGTTATCCGCCGTCAAGATTCAACGTAACGCTCTACGGCGGCTCCGAGGAGACGTACGAGCGGTTGTGCGGAAACGCATCCTTCGCCAAAGTCACCGAAAATCTCCGCACGATGAAAAGCGACGGTCAGCAGGTCAGACTGAACGTGACTCTGTCGCGCTACAACGTCGGCGATATGGAAAAAATAAACGCAATCGCCAATGAGATAGGTCTTCACACGAAGACGTCGGCGTACCTTTATCCGCCGGTCAGACGCGGCGGCGAGATAGGATACAACGAAGCACGCTTCACGCCCGAGGAGGCGGGAAGGGTGATAACGCGGTGGAGCAGGATTCACGATTCCGATGATATTCTCATACGCCGTGCACAGATGCTTCGCGAAAATCAGGCGGCGGATATCGTCGACAACTGCTCCGAGCCCTCGTCCGAGGGTGAGGGCGTAAAGTGCCGTGCCGGACGAAGCAGCTTCTGGCTCACGTGGGACGGACGAATGCTCCCGTGCGGAACGATGGACGTCGAGCCCTCGTATCCGCTTCGCGACGGCTTCGGTAAAGCGTGGGAAGAGGTGCGCGCGCGCACAGCCGCAATCAGGCTTCCGGTGGAATGCTCAACGTGTGCCGACCGTGATAACTGTTCGGTATGCGCATCGATATGCAAATGCGAGACCGGAAGGTTCGACTGTAAGCCCGAATACATATGTGGAATGGTTCGCTCCATGAGAGAAGGAGCGATAGCCATGGCAGATGAAATAATAAGGAAGCGTAATAATGAAAATCAAGTATGAATTTATAAAGCGTGAAATCGCAGGGGACGTATTTCTCGTTCCGATAGGCGAGGCGGTAAAGCATTACAGCGGGCTTTTCGCGCTGAACGAGGTCGGCTCATTTATATGGGACGTTCTCGAGAAGTGTGAGGATGACGCCGCAATAGTCGACGCCGTGCTTGAGGAGTACGACGTACCCCGCGAGCAGGCGGAGACCGACGCAGCCGAATTTCTCGGCAAAATCAGAGATATGGGAATCATATAAAAAAGAAAAGCCGAACCGTAAGGTTCGGCTTTCGTTTTACCGGGTTCAATAGGTGAACGTGCGCGGATTTCCGTTAATGAGATTCCACCATTCGGGCACGTAGTTGTAAATGACCGACATGACGGAGCCGGGGTTCGTCGAGATTTCGGGAAGGGCGGTAATCGCCGTGTCGAAATCGTAGCCTATCATGTTAAATCCGTACTCCTCGATGAGCGCGTTCATCTTGTCGTATATTTCCTCGTACCGTGCCCGCTCGGCATCGGTGCCGTTCAGGAACCACGGCGTGTGTGACGCCACGAGAACGGAGTAGTACGTCGTCATGCTCATCTTGCGGATAAGATCTTCCGCATCGGCTGAGCAGGCAAGCTCTTCGGCGCGGGTGAAGAGATAAATCGCGTCCTCCGCGTCCCTGACAATACGGTCGAAGGCGAGTATCTCGTCGGGACGTGACCACGCATGAGTCGACCAGCAGTCCTCGCGTGCCCAGCTCTCGCGCATGTCGTAGAATGTGTCGATATACGGCGCCGCGTCCTCTCCGCAGGTAAACTCAAGGAATTCGTATACCATGGCGTCGTATTCCTCGCGGCTCATCGTGCAGTCCCACGCAAGGTGGGAGAGGGCATAGCTCATGAATAAGTCCTCGGGACGGGTACCGGTAGCAGAATAGCCTGTGAAGCAGCCCGACGGGCAGTTATATACACCGTAAACACCGCACTCGTACAGGAAGCGCATGTCGTCGTACATCGTACGCGCATCGGGCACGGCGAGTGCATCGTTGTACCAGTTGCCGGGGTAATACCACACTATCATGCGGGTGCATATCTCGCACCAGCGGCGAAGCTCATCTGCGTAGGCGTCGTTGCCTATCTTCGTATTATTAGGCTGACACAGACGGCATTCCTCGCCGCTTATGGGATGAGCGTAGCAGACGTACTTGTTGACGTCGTTGTAGAAGCAGTACGCGCCGGAAACGTTCGGTCGGGGCATGGTTACCTTCGGCGGGGTCGTCGTGCCCCAGTACACGAGCATGAGAACGTACAGCTCGGGCGAATACTCCTCCGCTGCGAAGTCTGCCATCTTGTTGGTGAAATCAAGCACCGCACCGGTGTAAACGCCGTCCTTCTTGTACAGGGCGGTACACTTTTTGCACATGCAGAAGCTCATGCTGTCGCATTGAGCCACGTCGATGTAGGTGATGTCACGTCCGATGACACCACCGGCGTCAATCTTCGCGTCGAGCTGACGGCGGTAGTAATCCTTTGCGCTTTCGATGAAGTCTTCGTCGGTGAAGCACGGCTGACCCGATGCTTCCTCTCCGTAATATTCGGCATACGGATACATGATGCCGTGGCTCGCGGCGCGGATGATGTGGTATCCGTTGAACTCTTTTGAGCCGACGAACGAGTTGTTCTCACAGAAGCGCGTGTCGTTGCCGAAGCCGCGGCTTATCTGACGGAGCGCGAACGACGGTACCTGCGTGTCGCACAGTCCTGCGGGAATGTCTACCGAGTCAGCCTCATACAGATACTCCACCGCATGCATCGTCGCATCCATGTTGCGGTCGTCGCCGTAGAAGCGCCAGCCGACGTAGCCCTCAAGAAGCTTATAGACACCGTACAGGCAGCCTCTGTCCTCACCGCCGTGAATGAACAAATTACCGTTAGCGTCAACCTCAATCGTGAAGCCCTCGTAGCCGAGAGCCTCAAAGCGCGGGTCGTCTTCGGTCACACGGTCGAGCACTATCATGTGCGGCGCGTCCTCCGTTACGGTTTCAAGCCGTACGCCGCAAGCTTTTTCTATATATTTGCAAAGCTCTTCGGCGGCGTATTTGTGACAATAGTCCGCGTCGGGAGCGATACGTATTACGTACTCGGAGATATCGCGTCCGGCAACGGTAAGAGCGCCCACACGGTACCCCTCGCCGTAAGAGTAATTCGTCTCACCCTCGGGAAGAAAACGGTTGACGTAGTACCGTACCGCACGGTCAAGCCCGTCGTCCGTTTTGGCAAGGATAACGGTCTCACCGCCGTGCCGTCTTATGACGTAACCGTCGTCGCGGAGCGATGCAAGGTCGGCGGAGTAAGCGAGCGCGTCGTCACCGCAGAGCAGGGTGCATCCGTCTGAGTTTCCGAGGCGCGAGACGAGGTATTTCTCCGCGCCCGAGGAGCTTACCGAGGCGGAGGAGTGTTCGTTCACAGCGCAGGAAACGAGCGTGCCTGCCGAAAACAGTACTGCAAGAAGGACAGAGATAAAGCGTTTCATGTTTATGACCATACCTTTCTCGGCATTTGTGCCTTTTGCCGCCGCCTTTCGCGGCAAAAGGCACAAATGAGGTTTGAAAGCAGCTCGCCTGCGGCTCAGGTTCGATTTACTTTCAAACTTATCCTTTCGGGATTATTCGTTAATTTTATTGTACCATAAAAAGGAATGTTGAGCAATACCGTAATTTGCACAAACAGCCGCCCTGTTTTATGTGGAATTTCACCGCACGCCTTGACTCTGCTGCCGCTATGGGATATAATTTTCACAGAAGGTTTTCACATAAAAGGAGATTATTATGAAACTTACACTCGGTGAACCTGTCGTAGTTGCCGCAGGCCCGCTTCACGAGGTCGTAGACTGGGGTCCGTGGCAGTTCCCGTCGCTTCGCAAAGCGGACGACGGTACGCTTTACGCGGGAGTCGGCATAGGCGAAGACAGCTGGAGACAGCACGGCAAAGCGCACGGAACGCTGTGGTTCCGCTCCCGTGACAACGGACTTACGTGGGAGGACTGCCCGGAGGGGGAAGAGAATCGCGCACTTCCCGCGGCGAAAAACGGTGACCGTTTTGCCGCCTCCCAGCTGAAACCGATGAACGTCGACCCGTCCGTGTTCGAGGGTATCGAGCCGGTACACCGCCTGTACCTTGAAGACAATACACCGTATATGGATTACTACCGCTTCGAGGACCTGAAGCCGGGCACGATAGACGCAACCGTCCCGTTCGCCGTACTTCGCTTCGGCGCATCGAAAACGGAGACCGTCTTTCCGGGAATCGTCGGCAAAGACCTCGGACTGTGCATAAGCCGTCCGTACGGAGAGAACATACTCCTGCACCCGCATCTGTTCGGACGCATGAGAGTCGCTCCCGACGGCGCGCTCTGGCAGATGGACTACGGCCGCGGAATGATTGACGGCAAATTCAGCGACACGTTCACCGCGTATTACTACCGCTCGGATGATAACGGCGAAACGTGGGAAAAGGTCGCCACCGTCGACCCGAGGGAGAGCGAGGGCGCATCCTTCTACTGCGAGCAGGACATCGCGTGGCTCGACGAGAAGCACGCAATCTCCACGTTCCGCTCAAACGGACTCCGTATAGCCACCTCCGACGACGGAGGCTACACGTGGACGAAGACGAGAAAAATCGCCGATTTCGGCGTAGACCCCGCAATATGCGCACTCCCGTGCGGCGCGATTCTCGTTACCTACGGCAGACCGGGCTTCCTTGTCAAAGCCTGCTTCGACGGCAAGGGCGACGTCTGGGAGGAACCCGTTGAAATCGTTCCTACCGCGGACAACTCGTGGAAGCTCTACGACGAGTCCAAGCACGGCAACTCGGCAGAGTGGGGCACCTGCTCGTATTCCGACATCGTACCGCTGTCCGACAATGAGGCACTTATCGTATACACGGACTTCTTCTACCCCGACAAAGAGGGAATCCGACGCAAGACCCTCCTCGTCATAAAGGCAACAATAGAATAATAAAAAACACGGAGAACGCCCGGCGTTCTCCGTGTTCTGTTTTGTAATGAAAAACCGGGGAGAATGTTTTCACATTCTCCCGGGTAAGCGTTAAATTACTGCTTATCCTTGATAGCGGCCGGTTGGGCTATGTACTATCTGCACCAATCGCATCATAATGAATACTTATGCTTTTCTTAATATAGGCTTGTATTTACCTATCGGCAACGCTGTTTCGGTTGCATCTTTTTCAAACACTCGAACTACCTCGACCTCTGTCTCGCCTTGATTTGTCTTTACGATTACCTTATCGCCAACCTTGACATCAGCAATGTTACACAAATAATCGTATGTACGATTGCCGAACTGAAATACTACAGCAGCGAAGCGATGCCGTTCTGCTTTTGACTTGTTCGGGAATTTCAACCGATAATGTTGGCAATCAATTTCAGCGACAAGTTTGCCATACAAGTACAATCCGTCTATTTCGGCAGAGTCGAATATGACTGTTGCCGTTTTGTCTTTCAAAATGCGATTCCCTATTTTGATTTTTGTACAGTTGATCGTTTTTACCGTAACGCTGTCAAGCATTCCGCAAAAATGGGCGGCGGGATCTGTAATAAATAACTTCGGCGTATATTTTTCTCCGTCTTTCGGCAGAATGCGAAACACGAGTGAATACTCTCCGCTTTTTAGTTTTTTCGCTTTCATTTCTAAAAGGCGGTTCTTTGGATAATGATATCGAATGATTCTTTCAACAGAAGAAGGATTTACCGTCCTCTTCGGCTTGACATAGGATGTCTGCGGCAAGATTTCTTCGATTGCTTTTCGTATGCCGTCGGCGACCTTTGCATCTCCATAATAATCGGTTTCCAACATCCTCATTTTGATAGCAAAATCCGCTTGCAGGTAATAATAGTATGCATCATCGGGACTTGCTTCACAGTTGACGCCGTCTTTGAACAAATTGCCTGCACGAAGCGCAATGTCGGCAAACTTGTTGTCAAAACCGCCATTGAGAATATGTTTTAGGTTTTCTTCATACAACTCCCAAATCATCGAAGCTGAAATCCTGTTGTTTTTCGGGACACCGTACCCGTGGCGGAACATATCGGAAAGCTTATATCGTGATTCGTAAACGCCACCGGCAGCACCGATGGAAAAATACATAAATGCCTTTTCATATTCCGGCTCGCCGCCCGTGCATCTGCCATAGTAATAGATATATCCAAGCGTGTTGGCAATGAAGGGATTCTCATCGATTTCCATCAACTTTAACAGGCAGTCACGGGATGTGATCCAATCGCACGGAAATGCACGGTTTCCACCGTAGCAGCCGTATGCTTTGGCGTACAGAGCTTCTTTATTACCCTTTTCACAAAGTTCATCGGTAAATCGAATAAACAAAGCAAGCTCGGCATCGGTGGCTTTTTCAAGCGTTTGGTTTTCGTCGAATGATTTGACGTAATTTGCTTTGTAACCGTCTGGATAATCACGCTTTTCAAAAGGCAAATCAAAAAGTGTTTTCCAACTTTCCAACTCTTCGATGATTTCGGAATAATCGTTCTGTTCATCATAGATACAATTGTCCACTATATCCATGGCATTCCAAACGGCAAAGCCCGCCGCAGGCAGAAAGCGATATCCGCAATCTCCGCTATCTTCCATGCCGGGATGTCCATAACTATATGACTGCCGCATGATTTCCCGAATAGGAAAAAACCATTCTTCGGTAAATTGCGAAACCGACATTCCGTTCGCTTTTCGGAGGACGCACAACAAATCGTCAATTGTTAAGGCATACCTTTCCTTTGCCCGCAGTTTTTGCAGGGGATAAACATCTCCGACCAATTCTTTGAAAGTGATTTCATACCGCGCAAATTTTATGACAGCCTCATCGGACAGGTATATCGGTTCAATATATTCCGCTTCCTCTTTGGGCACCCAAAACGACTCCCAAGAATCATCAAGATATTCTGCTTCCAGTTCCGATTCCGTGATTGCGGTCACGATTCCGTAAATATACCCTTCCTCCGGTGAACTATAGCCGATAAGATCCCCGACTTCAAATATTCTCATAATATCACCTCTGCTTTTTGATTTGCATCATAATTATAAATGATTTGATGTCCAAAAAACAGGACTTTGACAAAAACTCCCCGTATTTTTCAAATACGGGGAGTTTTTTCGAATATCTTATTGCAGTCTCTCCCCGTTTTGTGGGGCGATCAGACTGCCCCGAAAATCCTTGTATATCAAGGGATTTCGGCTATTACTGCTTGTCTTTGATAGCGGCCTGAGCTGCAGCGAGGCGAGCGATCGGCACACGGAAAGGCGAGCAGGAAACGTAGTCAAGTCCGATCTTGTGGCAGAACTCAACGGACGTGGGGTCACCACCGTGCTCACCGCAGATACCGATGTGAAGCTTCGGATTTACGGGCTTACCGAGGGTGATAGCCATTTCCATGAGCTTGCCGACACCGGTCTGGTCAAGCTTTGCGAAGGGATCGTTCTCGAAGATCTTGGTGTCGTAGTAAGCGCCGAGGAACTTGCCTGCGTCGTCACGGCTGAAACCGAAGGTCATCTGAGTAAGGTCGTTGGTACCGAAGCAGAAGAAGTCAGCTTCCTTGGCGATATCGTCGGCAGTAAGAGCTGCTCTCGGAATCTCGATCATGGTACCAACCTCGTACTTGAGGTCGGAGCCTGCTGCTGCGATAACTTCGTCAGCGGTCTTAACGACTGCGTTCTTAACGAACTTGAGCTCCTTGACTTCGCCTACGAGCGGGATCATGATCTCGGGGCATACGTTCCAGTCGGGATGGTTCTTCTTAACGTTGATTGCAGCCTTGATAACGGCCTTGGTCTGCATAACGGCGATTTCGGGGTAGGTAACTGCAAGACGGCATCCGCGGTGACCCATCATGGGGTTGAACTCGTGGAGGGAGTCGATGAGGTTCTTGATAGTCTCAACGGAC
>JAZUGD010000102.1:0-3643 GCA_045641025.1 Eubacteriales bacterium | reverse complement strand
CTGCGCCACGGCGCACAACGCCGACGACAACCTCGAAACGGTGCTCTTCGACCTCGTTCGGGGCTCGGGTGCCGCGGGGCTTGCGGGAATTTCTCCCGTCCGCGGCGACGGCACGGTGCGTCCGCTTCTCACGTTTGCGTCCGCGGACATAAGAGAAACGTGCGCGCTTGAGGGCATCGCCTACGTCGTCGACAGCACGAACGCCGACGGTGCTTATACGAGAAACTATATAAGACGCGAAATCGTGCCGTCACTTAAAAAAATAAATCCGTCCGCCGCCGCCGCGGCTCTCCGCTCGGGAGTGCTGCTGCGCGAGGACGAGGAATATTTCAGAGGGCGCGCACTTGAAGCGCTCGGCGAATACGCCGCCTCCGACGAGGTGCCGCGGGAACTTCTCGCACCGCTTCCCTTACCCGTACTCTCGCGGGCGATTGAGATTATCGTGTCGAACGTGACCGACGTTCGCGCAGGTGCGCGGCACGTGGACGAGGCACGCTCTCTCGTAAAGCGGAGCGGCTGCGGCAAGGTAACGCTGCCCGGCGGCGTCATGCTTGAGGTATCAAAATCTCTCGTGGCCGTGCGGCGCGGTGACGGGCGCACGCCCGTGACCCCCTTCCCGATTCGCCTCCCCGATTACGGCGAGACGGTGCGCGCGGAGTGCCCGGAGGCGGGCTTTGACCTCATTCTCTCGCGCGGGAACGGGAATATTCCGCCGGAAAACGCAAATATTTACAAATTGTCTATACACACGGCAGTCGGATTTGATAAAATAAAAGGAAAGTTATTCGTCCGCGCACGTCAGCCCGGTGACCGGGTGGAATACGGCGGACAGACTCATAAGCTGAAGAAACTGCTCACAGACAAAGGAATCCCCGAAAGCGAGCGGGACTATCTCCCCGTGATATGCGATGACGGCGGAATCCTTTGCGTCCCCGGGATAGCGTGGCGAGGCGCCCGCGTGCCCGAGGGAGAGGTTCTCGATATATTTTACCTAAAACATAAAAAGGGATGGTCACAAAAATGAAACATTCACAGCTTGACCGCGATATTGAAAAGGTTCTCGTTTCTCCCGTTGAGATAGGAGAAATCGTAAACCGTCTCTCGAACGAAATCGACGAGACGTACTCGTCCCCCGATTCACATCTGCTTCTTCTGTGCATACTAAAGGGAAGCGTAGTGTTCATGGGCGACCTCATGAAGACCGTTACCGTGCCCGTCGAAATCGACTTCATGAAGGTGTCCTCCTACGGAAGCGGCACCGAATCCTCCGGACGCGTTAACATAATCCTCGACCTGCACCGCAAGGACCTCTCGAGCTGCGACATACTCGTGGTCGAGGACATCATCGACAGCGGAAGAACGCTTTCTTACCTTGTCGAATACCTGAAAATCAACGGCGCAAAGAGCGTGCGCACCTGCACGCTGCTTGACAAGCCCTCGCGCCGCACGGTAGACTTCACGCCCGACTTCATCGGCAAGGAAATACCCGATGAGTTCGTCGTCGGCTACGGCCTCGACTACGACGAGAAGTACCGCGCGCTCCCGTACGTGGGAGTTCTCAAGCCCGAGATATACAGCAAATAAACTAAGCAAAGAAAGGTCGGTTGCCTTAAATGAAAAACAGCATCAAGATTGCCATATTCTACATCGTACTCATCGGCATCATCGTCGCCGCGACCTCGTTCATCTGGTCGGGCGTGCAGACCGAGGAGCCGGTGTACAGCGATATCCGCAGTCACTTCACCAAGGAAGAGGTTGAAAGCTTCATCATCGACGAGGACACTCTCGAGCTGACTCTCAAGAGTGACAAGGAGGGTGAGAAGGGCGAGGTCGTCACGTACGAGCTGCGCGACGTATACCTCTTCGTATCCGAGTTCGGCGACATGATTGCCGACCAGTATGACCGCGGCATAATCAAGGAATACGATTATCCGAAGCCGTACGAGTTCCCGTGGTGGATGAGCATTCTCCCCTACGTCATCGTAGTCGTGCTTCTCGTTGTCGTCTGGATTTTCGCAATGAGACAGGTCGGCGGCGGCAAGGCAGGCGGCCCCGGCGGATTCGGCAAGGCGAGAGTCAAGGCGAACGACCCGAGCAAGAACAAGGTGCTCTTCAAGGACGTTGCCGGAGCCGACGAGGAGAAGGCGGAGCTTGAGGAAATCGTTGAATTCCTCAAGGACCCCGAATACTTCACCAAGCTCGGCGCAAAGATTCCGCACGGCGTGCTTCTGATGGGCCCTCCCGGTACCGGTAAGACCCTGCTTGCAAAGGCAGTCGCAGGTGAGGCGGGCGTTCCGTTCTACTCCATCTCCGGTTCCGATTTCGTTGAGATGTACGTCGGTGTCGGCGCATCGAGAGTGCGCGACCTGTTCGAGACCGCGAGAAAGTCTCCCGCGTCCATCGTGTTCATCGACGAGATTGACGCCGTAGGACGTCACCGCGGCGCAGGTCTCGGCGGCGGCCACGACGAGAGAGAGCAGACGCTCAACCAGCTCCTCGTTGAGATGGACGGCTTCTCCGCAAACGAGGGTATCATCGTCATGGCGGCGACCAACCGTCCCGACATTCTTGACCCCGCGCTTCTCCGTCCCGGACGTTTCGACCGTCAGATTACCGTTAACGTCCCCGACCTTAAGGGCAGAATAGAAATACTGAAGGTTCACGCGAAGAACAAGCCTCTCGAGGCGACTGTAAACCTTGAAAAAATCGCACAGACGACCGTCGGCTTCACAGGTGCCGACCTTGCGAATCTGCTCAACGAGGCGGCTCTCACGGCCGCGAGAAAGGGCAAGAGCCTTATCGGCATGAACGATATCGAGGAGGCAACGCTCAAGGTTATCGTAGGTATCCCGAAGAAGAACCGCATGAAGGATTCCGAAAAGAAGAACACCGCGTACCACGAGGCGGGTCACGCGATTCTCGCACATCTTCTTCCCACGCAGGACCCCGTCCGCACCATTTCGATAGTGCCCGCGGGACGCGCTCTCGGCTTCACCCTCAATCCTCCGACGGACGACAAGTACTCGGAGCATCAGCGTGAAATGGAAGAGGACATCGCAATGCTTCTCGGCGGCAGAGCCGCTGAGGAAATCGTCTTCGGCGACGTATCCGGCGGCGCATCGAACGATATTCAGCGCGCTACCGCAATCGCCCGCAAGATGGTCATGAAGTACGGCATGAGCCCCGCGCTCGGCCTCGTCGCATACGGCGGCGAGCACAGCCAGGACGAGGTATTCCTCGGCCGTGACTTCAACAGCGACAAGAACTACTCCGACGAGACCGCGTCCGTCATTGACGCGGAAATCAAGCGTATTCTCACCACGGCGTACGACCTTGCAAAGAAGATTCTTACCGAGAACAGAGCAAAGCTCGACTTCATCGCAGAGTATCTCGTTAAGAACGAGTCCATGGACGACGAGCAGTTCGCCGCCGTCATGAACGGCGAGCCCACCGTCGAGGAGCTTGAGGAAATGGTCGCCGACCGCAAGAGAATCAGCGAGGAGGAGAACATCGCCCGCGCCGCGCACATCAGACAGCGCGAGGCAGAGCGTGAAGAAGCGCGCCGCCGCGAGGAGGAGCGCAAACAGCACGAGCACCGCCACGGCGGCCCCGACTCCACCCCCGAAAATAAATAATAAGGAAA
>JAZUGD010000101.1:0-2721 GCA_045641025.1 Eubacteriales bacterium | reverse complement strand
ACCGTACAATATACAGAAAACGGAGAGATTTTATGCCGCACGGAAAATACAAAATACGCCTCGGCGACAGAATTGCCGCCGCGCTCGATATACCGGCTGACGTACTTCCGGGTAATATCGGATTTGAGCTTACAAACGGTAACGACATTTCAGTTATCGGATGTAAAGCAATTGAAGAATATTCTGCCGAACGCGTGGTATTCCGCGGCAGGAGACAAACGCTTACGGTAACCGGAAGTGATTTCGAGCTTTACACGTATGCCGACGGGAAAATCAGTGCAAAAGGATTTATCGAAAACGTAAAAATCAGCCGAAGCGGGGACAAGTAATGCTTTCATTGATTGCGGGAAAAAGAACGCTCCGTGTAGATGACGGGGGGTTACAAACGGTACACGAAATAATAAGTTCGGGGAATTACGCTTCTGCTCATATTACGTCATCCGACGAAGCGTATGACGTTACGCTGCCGTTTAAAGATGCGCTGAAAATCGGAAAAATTCTCAAACAGAATAGCGTGCCGTATGAAATAATCGAAGCAAAAGGGCTTCCGGCACTTATCTTAAAATACAAAAAGCGTCCGGGGATACTGATCGGCATGATTTTGTTTTTTACGGTTATTTTCCTGTCCTCGCGCATTTTGTGGAATTTTGAAATCACCGGCAACGAAAATACAACCGATTCCGAAATAATAGAACGGCTGACGGCTCTCGGATGCGGGTACGGCTCGTATATACCGGATATAGACGTCGTGAACGTGCAGAACGACTCGCTTCTCAATAACGAAACGCTTGCATGGCTGTCGGTTAACATAGACGGTAACGTCGCATACGTCGAGGTCAGCGAAAAGCGAGTTTATCCTCCGAAATACGTAAAGAATAACGGAAAGCTCGCAAACGTAGTAGCAGCCGAGGACGGTGTGATAGAAACCGTCGAGGTAAAAGAAGGCAAGGCACAGGTTAAAAGAGGAGAGGTCGTAAAAGAGGGTCAGCTTCTCATAAGCGGAGTTGCGGACGTTGCGGGAAAGATGCCGGAATTCACTCATGCCGACGGTACGGTAACCGCGACAGTCAGGCGGAATATCACGAAAGAAGTGTTCTTTGAGCAAAGCGAAAACGTCGAAACCGGAAGAGAGTGTTCGGATTACACGATTAAACTGTTCGGTTATAACAGAACTGTTGCAAAACACGTTAAAACGGAGTATAATAAATATAATACACGTAACTATGCCTCGAGGCTGACTCTTCCGTGGGGAATCCCTCTTCCGATGTTTATAAACAGAGTAACCTACGCGGAATGCGAAGAACGTACCCGCACGCTTGACCGCTCTTCGGCACTGCGTGAAGCACGGAACGAAGCACTGACGGAGCTGCGTTCGATTGCCGGGGACTCACAGCTTGTCTCGGTAAAGGAAAACGTAAGCGAAAACGGTAAGTCAATTACCGTAACGCTTGAGGCATACGTGATTACGGATATTTCTTCATACAGTATGTTTTCGGCTGATTTAGCCGGATTTGATAACGAAAAGGACGGACAATGAAAAAAACTGTCATTCTCAAAGACTCATCAATAACGCTGAAGGTGTTCGGCAGCTTCGACGCCAATGCGAAATATCTTGAAGACGAGTTCGGCGTTCGCATCTATAACAGACAGGAAGAGGATGCGGGCGGTGACGCCGTTATGATAGAAGGCGAGCCCGAGGGCGTTGAGGATGCGTCGAAGGCTATTGCGTATCTCTCACGCGCCGCATCTCTCGGTGAGGATATAGACGAGAGACGGCTTGCTTACGCCGTAAGCATGGTGCGCGACGGAAACTACGAAGAGCTTTGCAGTCTTGACGGATGTATCTGTCTGACTCTCCGCGGCCGTCCCATAAAAGCGAAAACCGTAGGTCAGCAGAGATACGTCAAGGCAATAGAGCGCAATACGGTCGTGTTCGGCATAGGACCCGCGGGTACCGGTAAAACCTACCTTGCGGTCGCGATGGCAACTAAAGCACTCAAAGAGAAAAAGGTTTCACGAATCATACTTACCCGTCCCGCGGTAGAAGCGGGAGAGAGACTCGGCTTCCTTCCGGGAGATCTGCAAAGCAAGGTCGACCCTTATCTCCGTCCTCTCTACGACGCGCTGTACGAAATGCTCGGCGTGGAAAACTGCATGAAGATGATGGAGAAGATGACCATCGAAATCGCACCTCTCGCGTATATGAGAGGTCGTACGCTTGACGACAGCTTCATCATTCTCGATGAGGCACAGAACACGACTCCCGAACAGATGAAAATGTTCCTGACGCGAATCGGCAACGGCTCGAAAGTCGTCGTGACCGGTGACCTTACGCAGACCGACCTTCCGGACGGAAAATCAAGCGGACTTACGCAGGCCGTGCGTATCCTGAACGGTATTGAAGATATCGCGATACACGAGTTTACCGAAAAGGACGTCGTGCGTCACCGCCTCGTGCAGAAAATCATACTTGCATACGATGCGAACGATAAACGCCGCAGAGAAAGAAAAGCCGAAAAATTCGCGGTTAAAAAGAAAGACGGCGTAAGGAGCAAAAACCAATGAATCTGACGATAGATTTTTCCGAGGAAGTACCGAACGGGGGTAATCCGTTTGTCCTCGAGGACGTTGTGCGTGACGCGATTACGGCGGCGCTCGTGCACGAAAAGGTTGACGGTGACGTAATCGTATCGGTCACGTTTACCGATAACGAAGAAATAC
>JAZUGD010000100.1:0-1568 GCA_045641025.1 Eubacteriales bacterium | reverse complement strand
CATAATGGCGTCGCGCTTGTTGGCGGAGGTCATTATCGAGACTATCTCACGCTCGTCCTGAAGGATGAGCCCATAGCGGTTTTCGGCTCTTTCGGAATCGACGAGGCGGGCTCTTATTACCGTTCCGCCGGTAGCGCCCGCTTTTTTGGCGGCGGTCATAACGTCGTCGGTATAGCCGGCGTTGACGGCGACCAATATAAGACTGTATTCATAGCCGTTTTTCATTTCGGTTTCTTCCTCCGGTAGATCGTAATGGTTGCTTCGGGAAGCGAAAACTTCGACGAGGTGGTTTATGGCGTTGGGGCTGAAGGTCATAAGTATTCCGTGGGTGACGCTTCGAAAGCCGTTTAACATTCTGTCGGTGATATCCTTTATCGCGGATTGCGAGCCGAAGCTTAAGATAAGGTCTTTATCGCTGCTTTCGAGGCCAAGTACGTTCATCATTTCGCTGCTTGCCGTTCCCCTGCCCGCGAATTGCATGTGGCAGTGGATATGGCTTTTTTTGAGCTCTTTTATCCATGCCTTTCCGTCGCCGCGGGAGATGATGGATAAGACGAGCATTACTCTTTCGCTGTCTTTGATACTCATGCTATATTATCATCCTCTCTGTCGTAGTAGATGATGCAATCGTCGAATTTTTCGAAGTCTTCGGTATGTTTTCTTCTGATACGCTCGGTGCGGATATTGCCCGCGAGACCGAGGACCTGAATGGTTATAAGCGGGGTCATGGCGACCATGGCGACTATGCCGAAGGCATCGGTCATGGCATTGCCACCGAGAGATTCGCAGGCGCCGAGGGCGAAAGGAAGGATGAACGTCGTTGCCATCGGTCCGCTCGCGACCCCGCCGGAGTCAAAAGCGACGCCTGTATATAAGCCGGGTACGAAGAAGCTTATGACAAGAGCTATTCCGTAGCCGACGACGAGGAACGGGATAAGCGGGATTCCGGTAAGCACGCGAAGCATCGAAAGACCGACGGAGACGGAAACGCCTACCGCGAGAGCGATGCCGACGCTTGACGCGGTTATTGCACCGTTGGAAATCTCTTCGACCTGTTTTTTAAGTACGATAACGGCGGGCTCGGCGGCGACGACGAAATAGCCGATAAGCGCGCCGACGGGAACCAATATCCAGGTCATATTGCCGTTTCCAAGCGTTTCGCCAAGCAGTCTGCCCATAGGCATAAAGCCGACGTTCGCGCCCGTAAGGAACAGCACAAGACCGACGTAGGTATAGAGCATACCGACGAGGATCCTTATGATGCCGTGAAGGTTGAAGCGCCTTGTGAAAAGCTCGAAGATAACAAACACGGCGAATATCGGGGCTATCGCGAGAAGCACTTCTTTAGCGTAGAGCGGGATTTCGTGAAGCAAAGCCTCGAACGCCTCTTTCGTCGTTATCGCTTCGGTTATGACGGTATGTTCGGAGGTCATATCCGAGTTATAGAAGATACTTAATATTATTACCGAAAGGATAGGTCCGACGCTGCAAAGAGCGATAAGACCGAAGCTGTCTTCTTTCGAATGCTTATCACTGCGAAGCGCCGCCATACCGGCGCCCATAGCCAT
>JAZUGD010000099.1:0-9770 GCA_045641025.1 Eubacteriales bacterium | reverse complement strand
GGGTTACTGCGAGTGCTTCCTTGATGATTTCGGGGGTAAGACCGTCTATCTTAAGGTCCATCTGGATGGAGGTGATACCCTTGTGAGTACCTGCTACCTTGAAGTCCATATCGCCGTAGAAGTCCTCGAGACCCTGAATATCAATCATGGTCATCCATCTGTCTTCCTCGGTGATAAGACCGCAGGAGATACCTGCTACGGGAGCCTTAATCGGAACGCCTGCGTCCATAAGTGCGAGGGTGGAGCCGCAAACGGATGCCTGAGAGGTAGAACCGTTGGAGCTTACGACCTCGGATACGAGACGGATTGCATACGGGAACTCCTCAACGGAGGGGAGAACGGGAACGAGCGAACGCTCTGCGAGTGCGCCGTGACCGATTTCACGTCTTCCGGGGCTGCGGGAAGCCTTTGCTTCACCTACGGAGTAACCGGGCATGTTGTAGTGGTGCATGTATCTCTTGGATTCTTCCTCGCTGATACCGTCGAGAAGCTGCTCGTCGCTGATGCTTCCGAGGGTCGCAACGGTGAGAACCTGAGTCTGACCTCTGGTGAAGAGGGCACTGCCGTGAGTACGGTGCATAAGTCCTACCTCAGCCGCGAGGGGTCTTATCTGGTCAAGGCGTCTGCCGTCTACACGCTTGCCGTCGTCAAGGAGCCAGCGGCGAACGACGAACTTCTGTACCTTGTAAAGGATTTCGCCGATCTGTGCACGTACGGCAGGGTCTTCCTCTGCGTTGTACTTTGCGTTGACAGCCTCGGTGATGACAGCCATACGCTCGTCGCGTACGTTCTTGTCGTCGGTGTCGAGTGCGACACGGATGTCTGCGATGAACTCGTCCTTGATTGCCTCGTACATGTCGTGGTCAACCTCGCAGGACGGATACTCGAACTTGGGCTTGCCGATTTCGGCAATGATGGAGTTGATGAATACGAGAAGCTTCTTGATCTCCTCGTGAGCCATCATGATGGCGTCGTACATATCCTCGTCGGATACTTCCTTAGCACCTGCCTCGATCATAACGACCTTCTTCTCGGATGCTGCAACGGTCAGTTCAAGCACGCTGCGGCTTCTCTGCTCGAGAGTCGGGTTTACGATGAAGCCCTCTTCCTTCGTCATACCCATGAATACGCCGCCGATAGGGCCGTTCCACGGAATATCGGAAATGGAAAGAGCGATGGACGCGCCGATCATACCGGTAATCTCGGGAGAGCAGTCATGGTCTACGGCGAGAACGGTGAGCGCGATGTTTACGTCGTTGCGAAGGTCCTTCGGGAAGAGAGGACGGATAGGTCTGTCGATTACTCGCGAGGTAAGGATTGCCTTCTCGGAAGGACGTCCTTCTCTCTTGAGGTAGCTGCCGGGGATGCGGCCTACTGCATAAAGTCTTTCTTCAAAGTCAACGGAAAGGGGCAGGAAATCAATACCGTCACGCGGTCTTTCCGATGCGGTTGCACACGCAAGCACTACGGTATCACCGTATCTTACGAGGCAGGAACCGTTTGCCAGTCCCGCGATCTTGCCGGTCTCGACCACGAGGGGTCTGCCTGCAAGCTCGTACGAGAAGGTCTTGTAATTCTCGAACATTCTTTGTTCCTCCAGTTTATATATCCTTTTAAAATTATTACCGATTCTTATGGCTATGCCGCTTTTGCATTTGTGCCGTCTCACGGCACGGATGAGGTTTGAAGGAAGCTCGCATACGGTTATGCTTGCTTTTTCAAACACGACCTTACAAACAAACTGCAAAGGCACGCGCCTTTGCAGCTTTTGTTTGTCGGGTACGTTTTACTCTTACTTTCTGAGACCGAGCTTATCAACGATTGCACGGTAACGCTCGATATCGGTCTTCTGGAGGTAACCGAGAAGGTTACGTCTGTGACCGACCATCTTGAGCAGGCCGCGACGGCTGTGATGGTCCTTCTTGTTGTTCTTCAGGTGCTCGTTAAGAGTGTTGATGCGGCTGGTGAGGATAGCAATCTGTACCTCAGGGGAGCCGGTGTCGCCTTCGTGAGTCTTGTACTCTTCGATAATGGCGGTCTTTTCTTCCTTGGAAATCATGGTTTTCACCTCATAAATATATTTACCGCAGAACAAAGCATGCGGCCGGTGAAGAGCCGTCAACCTTGTCCTCGGCATAGCAAAATGTATTATATCACATTGATTTCGCATTGTAAAGACTTTTTTCGATTTTGTACGAAGTTTTCACTATATACTGCGGTTATATAAAAAATAATGTAAACTTTTTATAAAAGGGACAAAAGAAACGCTCTCCTTTCTTGCTTTTTTGACCGGGCGGTGATAAAATGTTAATTAAGGGAATTATGGATTCCCCGTAAAAACGAAAAATACTCATTATGAGAGGTTTATACCATGAGCGAAAACAAAACGTACGACATGAAGACTCTGCAGGCGGGCGTTGCCGCCATTATCGAGCAGACCGAAAAGGTTATCATCGGTAAGAGAGCGGAGCTCAACTTCCTGCTTTCCGCCATGCTTGCGGGCGGTCACGTGCTTATCGAGGACGTCCCCGGCGTCGGTAAGACCACGATGGTTTCCGCAATCTCCAAAGCAGCGGGTCTTGACTTCCGCCGCGCACAGTTCACCCCCGACGTTATGGCATCCGACATCACCGGTTTTAATATGTACAACAGAGCAACCGAAAAGTTCGAGTTCAGACAGGGTCTTGCAATGTGCAACCTGCTCCTCGCGGACGAGATTAACCGTGCCTCACCGAAGACGCAGTCTTCCCTGCTTGAGGCAATGGAGGAGGGCTCCGTTACCGTTGACGGTACGACCTACAAGCTTCCCTCTCCGTTTATCGTAATCGCAACTCAGAACCCGTCCGGCTACGTCGGTACGTATCCGCTGCCCGAGGCACAGCTCGACCGTTTCTCGCTCCGTCTTTCGATGGGTTACCCCACCGAAAAGGAAGAGCTTGACATCGTCGTCGACAGACGCGAGGTCAACCCGCTCGAGAAGGTTGAGTGCGTATCGAGCGCCGAGAAGCTCGCCGAGACCGTTGAGGCAGTCGCATCCGTACGCATGGACGTTGCAGTCTGCAAGTACGTCGTTTCTCTCGTTCAGGCAACGAGAAAGAACGCGTCCATAAGCCTCGGCGCGAGCCCGCGTGCATCCGTTGCACTCATGAAGCTCGCACGCGCTTACGCGTTCGTCAACGGCAGAGACTACGTTCTCCCCGAGGACGTATCCGCCCTCTTTATTCCCGCAATCGCTCACAGAATCATCCTCAGCCAGGAGGCAAGAATCGCACGTGCATCGAAGAACGACATCCTGCACGATATTCTCGCGTCCGTTGAGGTACCCTACGTTACCGGAAGATAAGCATGAGAAAAGATAACGGAAACAAGCCCCGTTTCCTCGCGCTGAGGCCGGGCGGCGTTCTTTATCTTATTCTTCTTCCGATTGCTCTCATCTTCACGCAGGCGCTCCGTTCGCCCGCGTCGGCGATACTGTTCATCTTTCTCATGATAATCCCGCTTCTCTCAATTTTATACATAGTCATTGCGAGAGCGGGCATCAAGGTCTACACGGACGTTGACAAAACGCGTGCCGAGAAGGGTGACACCGTAGAGTACGAGATTAAGATAATCAACGACACGTTCCTGCCCTTCCCGTTTGTGGAAACGGTGGTCAGCATGCCCTCCGAAACGGCGGTAGTCTGTGAAGACGTGCTCATGCGCATCACGCTTCTGCCGGGCGGTTGTCATCTGATAAACGAAAAAGTAAGCTTCCCGCTCCGCGGCTCTTACGATATAGGCGTAAAGACGCTCCGTATCGGCGACCCGCTCGGGCTTTTCCGTACCGACGAGGTGCTGTACCTCCACCGTACGGTAATCGTATATCCCCGTAACATCGGCATGTCGGCTGATGTTTCCCGCTCCGAGACCGACCTCACGACGTCTCTTGCACGCCGCACGTCGACCCCCGACGTTGCGGAGCCCGCCGACATCCGTCAATACGTACCCGGAGACCAGATTAAGAACATCCACTGGAAGCTCTCGTCGAAGGCGGAGGACCTTCTCGTAAAACAGTTCTCCTCCGATACCGACCGTCAGGTGTATATTCTCTGCGACCTCTCGTTCGCGGGTGACGCAGAGTCCGCGCCGAAGGCGGAAGCAAAGGCGAAGGCTCCGAAGAAGAAGCTTTCCCGCAAAGAAAAGAAGCGTCTCAAAAAGAAAGAAAAGCAGGCGAGAGAGGCGAAGAAGAAAGCCGAGAGGCTGAAATCCGCCGAGGTTGCCGCAGAGCTTACCGACCCCGAGGCAAGACTCCGCTTCCTCGGTATTACCTCCGAGGAGGTTGCTTCCCTTTCGGTCAAGGACCCGCTTGCATTTGCAACCAAGAGCGGCGAGAAGAAATCGGGACAGATCGTAATAGACAACATGGCGCGTCTTGCCGTTAAAGCGGAAAAACGGCAGACCAAAGAAGAGGCGGCGAAGGTGCAGTCACCGTTTGACGCGAGTCTTCTCCCGTTTGCGGGTGAGCTCGCGTGCGACGGAGTTATCGAGCTTGCCCTCTCGCAGATGCGTTATGAGAGCGCACACGGTGCATACTGTACCCTGCTCTACGCCGACCCGAGAAAAGAGGGCGGCATCGGCGTTCTCTCCTCCGAGAACGACCTGCCCGACGACCCCGCGCTTCTCGAATTCTGCACCGTTCCCGTATCGAAAATCGGCAACGATTTCGCTCATCTTTCAATGGCAATCGAGGGCTCGTCCAACCTTACCATCCGCATGGTAAGCGCAAACAGCGACCTTGAGTCCTCCGCGGTATTCGCCGCGGTTCCCACCGCGTTCGGCGGTGCGGGCTCCGGCTGTGCGGTTGAGGTGCTTCTCACCGAGCCAGCGGGTTTATGGCAGGACAAAGCCGCACGTGCCTCCGAGGTTCGCGCGATGGAAGACGAGCTTTCGCGTACCGGCATTTCGGTGAACTCCTTCACCGTTGAGGTCGGTCAGGACGGCGTTGAACGCTTCTGCGGAATGAACTGAGAGGTGTGCCGTGAATAAGAAAAACAAAACCATGAAAAAGCAGAAGACAAAGAAGACGGCGCCGCTCCTTCCACGTATTTTCAGACCCGGCAGGGAGATGTCGACCCCGCTCTATATCATCGGCTGGGCGCTTCGCTCGCTCGTGCTCTTCTGCGGTATATTCGGACTCTGTCTGTTCATCGGTGACGGCATTAACATCTACGGTAACGGCCGTCCCGCATCAGCCGGCATTCTTGCACTCGTATCGCTCGTGCTTACCGTTATCTGCTCCGCGGCGGCGTGGAACGCACGTCTGCGCGTTATCGTACCCGCGTCGGGTGCGGCGGCAGGTATCGGCATACTGTTCGCATTTTCGGGCAATCCGTTCGTGCTTATATGGGACGGCGCACGCTGTCTTATAAACACGGCGCTCCGTCACATGGCGTCGCTCGGCTATACCTCGTTTGCCGACCATATAATCGGCTCCGAGACGTACGGAGGCTCGAAGGCGCTCGTGCTGAACGTAGGCATGGCGCTGCTTGCGATAATTTTTGCCGTAATTCTTTCCGTTTCACTGCTCCGCAGAGTACACACTCTGCCTGCGGTCATCGTTACGGCGGGAGTTATTATTCCGATATTCGTCTACAACCTGATACACGGCAACGGCGGTGTTTCCGTCGTTCTGCTCTTCATCTGCGGCGAAATTGCGCTTCTGCTCTATGAGCGCAAGTTCAGCGGAATCGAAGCGAAAAAGGTTGAGAAGAAACGCCTGAAAGCCGAGAAGAAAGCGGCAAAGGCGGAAGAAAAAGCCAAAAAGAAAGCCGAAAAGGAAACGCTGAAGAAGTCGGCAAAGAGAGCGTACGCGATTGCGCTTGAGCTGACCGAAAGCAAGGCTCACGCACGCCGTGCGAGAGCGGCGGTTTACCGCCTTGACAAGAAGGATAAGGCCGACGCCGAGGCGGCGGCAAAGAAGGCGGCAAAGGCAGAAAAGAAAGCCGCAGCCGACGCAAAGAAGGCTCAGGCGAAGAAGGCTAAGGCCGACAAGAAGCTCGCACGCGCCGAGGCAGCCCGCAAGGCAGCCGAAACGAAGAAGCTGCCCGCCGAGGAACGCAAGAGAATCGCCGCAGAAAAAGCGGCGCAGAGCAAAGCCGCAAAAGCTGCCAAGCGTGCCGAGGCAAAGGCGGCTCGCGCCGAGCGCAACAAGGCTGAGGAAAACAAGCGCAAGACGCTCTCCGCCAGCGGCTACGCCGGAGGACTTGCCGTCATCGTTGCGGCGATTGCCGTATGGCTCCCGTTTGCCGCAGTAAACGGCAACTTTGCCACAATCAAGTTTATAAACGACCCCGTATCGCGCATCCGCGAATACGTTACGGCGTATCTGCGCGGTGACGATATCGACCTTAACAACATATCGAACGTTGCGGAGCTGACGCCCCGCACGCTGACATACGACCCGCCCGTTTACCAGAATATACAGATGCTCGCCGCCGAAACCGAACGCGACGCGCCCGTATATCTCAGAAGCTGGCTCGGCATGTATTTCGACCCGGAGACGGACACGTGGTCGTCCGCCACCACCGACGACGTTATCGACTACCGCAAGGCGTTCGGCAAGGAATTCTCGCCCGATTATATCAAGACCGCGGCAAGCTCGTATTTCTTCCCGACGTCGGCACAGATTAACGACGTTAACGCAAACCTGCGCTTCGGCAATTACGGCTTTGACGTACAGCAAGTAAATCTGCGCCGCATCAACGGTAAGTCGCTCATTATATTCGTGCCGCCGACGGTCAACGACGACTTCGGCGTGCTCGGGTACGACTCGCTTCTGCCGAACGAGGCGAAGCACTCGCACTATTTCGACGGTATATACTCGTCCCGCTTCTTTGACCGCGAGGTCAAATACAGCACCGTTTCACTCATAAACAGGCTGAACGACGAGGATGCCGCCGAGGGCATGAGCGGTGTCGCAAGCTACCTTGACCTTGCGATTGAATACGCCGACATAATCGACTCCGCTCGAGGAGTTGTGGAGCATTCGGGCGAGAGCGGTTACAGAGATTACGACACTCCGCGCGGAAAGGTACGTATCTCCCCCGACGACTACTCCGACATCGACCGTCTATTCCTTGAGGAATGCGCCCGCACGGGTATTCCCGTGATTAAGGACGTTGACCCCGTTGCCGACTATCTCGAAAACGAGGATTCCTTCCTCGCGGCGAGAAAGAAAAACGACGGTTACTTTGCCGTTGAGGAAAAGTACGAGAAATGGGCAAACGAAAAGTACACGGAGACGGCGCACAGCACCGCAGTGCGTGAGCTTGCGAACAGTCTGCTCGCCGAGGCGGGATACACCCGCAATGAGGCGATAAAGGACCCGACTCCCGTATATAGGGACGAGAGAGGCCGCGTCGTCGCACAGCACGACGTGGTCATGACCGTAATCAATTATCTGCGTAACGGCGGCTTCACGTATACTCTTGAGCCCGAGCCCTACGAGGGAGATAACAAGAGCGTGCTTGAGTCGTTCCTGACGGAAACGAAAAACGGATATTGCGTACATTTCGCAACGTCCGCCGCCATGCTTCTCCGTCAGTACGGTTACTCCGTCAGATATTGCGACGGTTACCTCGTAAACGAGTTTAACGTCAATTATTCCGAGGGTGCGCCCTCGAAATACAAGGGCTATGCGCTCGACTCCTCCGCTCATGCGTGGGTTGAGGTTTACTACCCCTACCTCGGTTGGGTAGCGTACGAAACGGTACCCGACTTCATGGCTCCGATATACGACCCCGTCGAGGAAACCGAAAACGAGGACTGGACGGGTGAGTTGCCCGACGAGCCCGAGAGCGGCGAGGACATAGAGCCCTTCGACCCCGATAATCCCGAAGAACCCGACGAGCCCACGGAGCCCGAAGAAGAGATTAAGCCCGACCCGTGGCAGGACGCCCTGAAGCAGAAGGAAGAAGAGGAAGCAAACGCACGCCGTCAGCTTCTGATTCTCAAGATAGTGCTCATCTGCGCCGGTGTAATCGTGCTTATCGCGGGCATCGTATCGCTTATCACTTACCTGCTCCGCAAGCGCGGAAACGAAGCGCTGAAGGAACGCCGCGACCGCATCAAGGAAGCGACCGACAAGGAAAATCCCGTTCCCTCGGGTGAGATTATACCGCGCGCGAAGGAGCTCAACGACAGTGTGCTCCGCATATTCGACCTGCTCGGTTATCCTCCGTTTACGGGCGAGCAGTACTCGGAATACGCCGCACGTCTTGAGGAAGACTTCAGCGGTATTACTCCGTACAGCATGGACGAGGTTTGCCGCATCATGGCAAAGGCGGAATTCTCCGATTCCATTACGGATGAGGAGCTTTACACCCTCGCCGATTTCACAAGTGTGCTGACGGATTCGTCATACGCAGGACTCTCATTCTTCGAAAAAATCAAGTACAGGTATATTAAACGCATCATATGATAAACTTAACCGACGTCTCAGCCTCCGAGCTCGCCTACGTAGGCGATGCCGTATATGAAATTCTCGTTCGCGAAAGACTGCTCGATCGCCGTGAGGGCACGGCGCATCCGAGCACCTATTCTCTCTCCTACGTGACGGCGCAGGCACAGTCTGCGGCTTTTGCACGGATTGAAGACAGTCTCACCGAGGAGGAAACGTGGATTTTCAAGAGAGGCCGCAATTCCGTTCACGGATGTATTCCGAAAAGCGCCACGGCGCAGGAATACCGCCGCGCAACGGGACTTGAGGCGCTCATGGGATACCTGTGGCTGAGCGGACGCTTCGACAGAGCGAGAGAGCTTTTTGTCAAAGCATTCGAATAAAAGAAAGCGGACGCATGATTACCGAGTCCCGGCTGCAAAAACGGAGCCGTAATCACTCTTACGTCACCGTCCGATTTCTCTTCGGATAATAACGTCACTAAGTGGTGTAACGCCAACGGCTGTTTCTGCTCTTCTCTGAATATCGAGGCTCCGGCGGGAAATTACGACAGTACCTATTTCAGAGAAATGCTTGAAAACCGGGAAATACACGAACAGCTCGGACAAAAGAAAACCCGTCGGGAAGGTAATTCCTTCCCGACGGGTTATCTTTATTCTTTTTTGCGAAGGCGGAAATAAAGGTGAGCGAGGGCACGTCCGTTAAACGGGAGAAGCGGATAGAGGTAATTTCTTCGTCCGTTTGCCGTTTTGTTCGTTGCCACGAGGACGAGCTCGATAATAAAGCCAAGAACGAGCCCGTACCAGTCGAACAGAGCCGTGAGGGTGAGCAGCATTATTCTTATGAACTTGAAGGCGTAGCCGAGCTCGTAGCTTGACTGCGTGAAGTTCGCTATTGCGACGAACGCCATATAGAAGATTACGTCCGGGCAGAGCCAGCCGACCTTGACGGCGAAATCGCCGAGGATGAGTCCGCCGACTACGGAGAGCGAGCTTGAGAGCACGTCGGGCGTATTGAGAGACGCGAGGCGGAGACCGTCTATTGCAAATTCGGTCAGCACGAGCTGAAGGTATATCGGTATGCCTCCCGTCTCCTCGGGCACGGTGAACGCAAGCCACGCGGGTACGTCGGGTGCGTGCATGAGCACGAGGTACCAGAGCGGCGTGAGTACCATCGTGAGCAGGAATATGAGGTGACGCACGAGCCTGAAATACGTGCCGGTGAGCGGCGGAAAATAGTAGTCGTCCGCCTCCTGCAGAAAATCAAAAATCGTCGTCGGGAGGATAATTACCTCGGGGCTGGTGTCGCATACGAGCACGACGCTTCCCTCGAG
>JAZUGD010000098.1:0-8393 GCA_045641025.1 Eubacteriales bacterium | reverse complement strand
TGTTACTTCTTCCTTTATTCGGTTTTTCAATGAATATCGCACTTCAACCGCAGGACATCGCACGATGTCCTTTTTTGTATTTCGGGAGAAAATTATGAAGTACAGACAGGATAAATACGGAAACGATATATCCGCCCTCGGTTTCGGCTGCATGCGCTTTACCAAAACTCTCGGTAAGGTTGATATAGATAAAGCCACCGCCGAGGTAAAAGCCGCAATCGACGCCGGTGTAAACTACTTCGATACCGCTTATATCTATCCGGGAATCGAAGCGGCACTCGGTGAAATATTCGAGCGTCTTGACGCCCGTGACAAGGTAAAAATTGCAACGAAGCTCCCGCAGTATATGATAAAGTCGAGAGACGAGCTTGACAAGTATTTTGACGAGGAGCTTTCAAGACTCAGAACCGACCGCGTCGACTATTACCTCATGCATATGCTCAACGATCCCGCAACGTGGGAAAGACTTAAGGGTATCGGCATAGAGGAATGGATAAGCGAAAAGAAGCAAAGCGGACAAATCGGCCAGATAGGCTTTTCCTATCACGGCAATTCCGATAAATTCATCGCACTGCTTGATTCGTACGACTGGGATTTCTGCCAGATACAGTACAACTATCTCGACGTAAACTCTCAGGCGGGAGTGACCGGACTTCGTGCCGCTCATGCAAAGGGAATCCCCGTTATTATAATGGAGCCTCTCCGCGGCGGAAAGCTTGCCGTAAACCTGCCGAAGGACGCGATGGCTCTCTTTAATTCCTATAAAATAAAAAGAAGCCCTGCGGAATGGGCTCTGCGATGGCTTTGGGATCAGGAAGAGGTCACCTGCGTGCTTTCGGGCATGAACTCCTCGGAAACGGTGGCAGAGAACGTACGTGCCGCATCCGAAGCATCCGTCGGCGAACTCACCGACGAGGACCGTGCGCTTCTTGACAGCGTGGCAAAAGCCATAAACAAAAACATGAAGATACCGTGCACCGGATGCAGATATTGTATGCCTTGTCCCAAGGGAGTCGATATACCGGGCATATTCGCCGCGTATAACAGACGCTATGCCGACGGCTTCTACTACGGTATGAAGGACTACTTTATGTGCACGACTCTGCGCCGCGATACCTCGTGCGCGTCAAACTGTGTCAAGTGCGGCAAGTGCGAGACGCATTGCCCGCAGGGTATAAACATCCGTGACCGACTTGAGGACGCAAAGCGTCTGTTTGAAGGCCCCATATATAAAATCGGTAAAAAAGTCATAAAGCTCAGAATGAAATACTGACGGGGGAACGCGTGAAATCTCTTTTCTTCGAGGCGGCCTACGCGCTCCTGTTTTCGGAGCTCGAGAGGCTCGATATGGCGGCGTTTCGTGCCGAAGCGCCGGACTCCGGGGAAGAAGGACAATCCGAGTATAATACCTTAATATCGCATTATAAAGCGGTAAAAGCGGTAGCCTCGCAAATGCGTGCGCTAAGCTTTGAGAGCGGTGAGCTTCCCGAAAAGCTCGCGGAGGCGCTTGCTTCAAATGAAGAATTTCTTAAAGCACGCGACTCGTCCGCGGGTGAGAAACGGCGCGACGTACTCGTTTATTACGGCACGCTTGCCTATGCCGAAGTCGCCGCTGCGCAGCTTACAGACGGTGACCCTATGCGCGACGGATACTCGCTTGCGGCAAGACATCTCACCAAGGCGTGGACGGCATGCTATCCTCCTCCGCCTCCCGTTGAGGTTTACCGTGTGCTCGGAGAGATGTCGGACGCCGTAACCGTACTTCTCGAAACGTATGCGAGCGCCAGTAACACCGACGGAGAGAGCGTATGCCGCTATTTCCTCGGCGGCGGCTTTTTCCGTAATGCCGACGGCAGACGTATAATGCCGCTTCTGCAGAGCATTCCCGTGCTTGCCGAAATATACGAAAGCTCTGACGCAGGTGAAAGGGAACGCCTCGCGGCGATAACGTTCGGTGAGGCGTGGATAAGCGTTAAGCTCATTCCTGCGATGAGCGGCGCAAAGCTTGACGCCGTACTCGCCGTGCGCGACGTACTTAGAGAGGTGCGCAAAAAACTTGACGTATATCCCGATATTACCATATAAAAAAGAACCGCATAAGCGGTTCTTTTTCGTTTAAATATGTTTCTCAAGTACCCGTACGAAGCCTTCAAGCAGTACGCGGTCACCGTCGTCAAACCTTGCTTTGGTCGGACTGTCAACGTCAAGCACGCCCCATACCCGTCCGTCTTTATGAATCGGTACGACGATTTCCGAGTTCGACGCGCTGTCGCAGGCGATATGCCCCGAAAAGGCGTGCACGTCGGGCACGACTACGGTGCGGTCTTCTTTGGCGGCTGTGCCGCATACACCGTGACCGTACTCTATCTCAACGCACGCGACCTTGCCCTGAAACGGGCCGAGCACGAGAAGCTCACCCTCGCTCAGATAGAATCCCGCCCAGTTGAGGTCGGGCAGAGTGTCCCACAGCAGCGCCGAGGCGTTGGCAAGGTTTGAAATTACGTGAGGCACTCCCTCGAGCATTGCGTCAAGGTATGAGCAAAGCTCGGACGCATCAGTCATTCTGCGCTCTTGCATACGTCAATCCATTCGGTATAGCCCGAAGCACGTTCAAGCTCCGCAATCGTCAGTTTGACCGCACTCGCGGCGTTGCCGCAGGCGGGGTAAACTATGTCAAAACGCTTCATCGACTCGTCAAGGTAAACCGTAACGCCGTCGTTTATGCCGAACGGGCATACGCCGCCCACCGCGTGACCGGTTTTCGCCTCGACCTCCTCAAACGGGAGCATCTTTGCCTTCGTTGCAAATTTCGCCTTGTATTTCGGGTTGTCAATCTTCGTGTCGCCCGCGGTGACTATGAGTATCGCCTCGCCGTTCACGTCGAACGAGAGCGTCTTCGCGATTTCCGCACCCGTGCAGCCGACTGCAATCGCCGCTTCGCTTACCGTTGCGGACGAAACGGAGAATTCCATTACGCGGTCGCCCAGTCCTAAAGCTTCAAGATGCGCTTTTGCTTTTTCAAGTGACATTTTTTGACCTGTCCTTTCTTTGCGTATGTGCCGTGCCCGGCACATACGGGTTTGAAAGAAGTTTACCTGTAATTCGGGTTTACTTTGCTTTCAAACGTTATACCTCTTCTTCGAATTCGTTAAGCGTGTAATTCATGGGCGAGAAGTCGTAGTCCATGCCCGTCGCGGGGAAGTAGTACGACTCCATATTGTGGAGCATGTAGTTATGCTTTTGTGCGAGCGCGTACAGTCTTTCGTATCTCTCAAGGATGAACGCTCTTTGCTCGTCTGTGCCGTTTACCTTGTAATCGTCCCAGCGCGTCTGTATGCCGAGGAAGTCGACGTGCATTTCTATTATCTCAATCCATTCCTCGATTTCAAACGAGTCCGCAACCTCGAGCGCGTGGTCAAACAACGTGATGAGTGCCTCGTAGTTGTCGTGATAACGGAGGTTCTTCACCTTGTTCATCGCGTTGCACATAAGGCCCGAAATACAGTGGTCGTTGTTGAGCGATTCCTCCCAGAATACGAAGTATTCGTACATGTCCTCACCGGAGTCGCCGAAGACGAGCAGGAAGTATTCGCGTATCATGTCGAGCAGCTCCTCACGCGAGATGTCGCAGTCCCACATCAGCTTCTGCGATATCCACTGCGTGAGTGCCTGATATTCTCTCGGGCCGTTCAGGAAGAATACGCTGTAACAGTCGTGCTCCTTAAGGTATCTGAAGTTGTCAAGCATCAGCATGATGCACGGCGTAGGCACTGCCGGGAAGTAGGACTCACCGTAGTACCAGACGTCAACGCACGACGAAATCTCGCACCAGCGCTCAAACTGCTCGGAGAAGTGAACATGGTTTCCCGAGCACTGTTTACCGTCAAACGGATGCGCGGCACAGAAGTGGGTCATTCCGTTCGCGCTCAGGTAGAAGCAGTACGAAACCTTTACGTTCTCGCGGGGCTTCGTTACCTTCGGGGGTTCGCTCGAGCCGATGTACGCGAGAATGTCGACGTATAGCCCGGGGAACTCCTCGGCAACCGCGTCGGCAACGGCGTTCGCCATATAGAACATCGGACCGCCGAGACTGCCTTCCTTTTTAACTATTTTCCGGCATCTTTCGCATTCGCACCAGCCGAGATTATCGTACTGCGCCACGTCGATGTCGCAAAGGTCGCGCCCGATAACGGCACCTGCGGCAACCTCCGCACGTGTGCGTTCGAGATACCGCTCGACTATCATTTCAACGTTGTCGGGGTCGGAGTAGCAGCGCTGACGGTGATTTTCGTCTATATGTTCCTGAAATTCGGGGAACATGCACGAGTTGTGCAGACCGTGGCATGCCTTGTGCATGAGTCCGTATCCGCCGTATTTCGCGCTTCTTTCAAGAGTCTCGCCGCTGTACTTATATTTGTACATGTAGTCGTTATAGCCCCAGTTGAAGTAGCCGCCGTAGGTGCTTCTTACGGGAATGTCCGGTACCTGTCTGTCACATACGCCCGCGGGAATCTCAACGTGCTCCGACTCGTAGATGTACTCGTAGTCCGCCTCGATTATCGACTCTTTTTCGGGTTTCAGGAGGAAGCGCCAGCCCTCGTACTGCTCGACGAACTCAAGCGCACCGTACAGCGCACCGCGGTAACGTCCGTGTGTTATGACCATGCGGCCGTCCGAGGTTTCGATAATAAATCCCTCGTCACCGAGCGAGCCGTCGGGGTCGTCTGCAAAGGTTATAATGCAGCCGTCGGCTGTCTCTGCCGTCGGGATTGAAACACCGCACGCCCTCTCCGTGTAGTCATGTATCGTCTGTGCCGCGAACTTTACGTTCTCGTCCGAGCCTGCGGGAACGACGAGCGTATATTCCGAAATATCGTGACCTGCAAGGGTAATACGCCCGACGGCGTAGCCCTCGTGGTAAACGCGGGAATATCCCGCTTCGGTGTAATGCTTCGCATAGTTGTGCACGGCAAGGTCGACGGCGTATTCCGTCTTACCGATGATGACGACGTCACTGCCGTCCGTGCGGATAACGTATCCGTCGTCACGGAAATCTTCCATCGTGATGCCGTATTCTTCGCCCTCGGTGCCGATGAATACCTCGGCGGCGTCGCCGATTTTCTCACCGAGCCATTCCGCGTATTTCTCAAGTCCCGCCGACGAGGTTACGGACGAAGCCTCCTCGGGTGCAGCGGTACACGCGGCAAGAGAGACGACGCAAAGAAGAGACAAAATTACGGAAACTATTCTTTTCATGCAGCGTTCCTTTCTGAAAAAGGCAGCCCGAAAAGACTGCCTCGGCTATTATTATTCGTGGGGAATGACGTGGCCGAATTCGACAATCAGCCCGCAAACCTTGCAGACCTGATTGCCGGAGAAACCGCCCTCGCCTGCAGTGGGTTCTTTGTAATCCTGCAGCTCAACGTCGTGCCCGAGCGCCGGTATGGCTTCGCCGGTTTCAAGCACGTCGCCGCAGTCGGGACATACGAGGTCACCCGTGTTACCGTCACTTTCGCAGGACGCAGGGGCGGCGAAGAGTATTTCGGCGTTCTCGTGAGAGCAGATTTTATCGTCAATGTACGTTCTCGCGGGAGTCGTAACCTTTTCGGTTCCGGTAACGCCGGACACTTCGGGCGCGTCGGTCGACGCTTCACCCGATACGGGCTCGGTTCCGTCCGTTGCGGGCGCGACGGTTGCCGCGGACGTATCCGCAGGAGAATTTTCGTTACTATGAGAACAGCCTGCAACAGACAGAGCAAGCAATGACGCTAAAACAAGCACGAGAAGCTTTTTCATACCATACCTCTTAATATGATTCGTTAAGGTGATTATACCACATTATATCTCTCTTGCCAAGAGGAAAACGTATTTTCATTTTACCGTGATACCTCAAAAAAGTTGCAAAAACGTCAGTCACGGTGTATAATTAAATCAGAATAAGTCGAAAAAAGGAACGTGTTATGATAAAACTGAATCACGGAAACAAAAAGTTTAAGGACACAATGTTCAATATGGTCTGCATCGGCAGAGCATACGAGCTTCTCCGCCACGACCTCGTGTCGGACCTTGCGAAAATGCAGGAGGAAATGCACTTCCGCTATATGCGCTGTCACGCGCTGTTCCACGATGATATGGCTGTCGCCCGCCGCCGTCCCGACGGTACCATAGGCTACCAGTGGCACCATGTCGACAAGTTTATCGACAATATGCTCTCCGTCGGGCTGAAGCCGTTCTTCGAGCTCAACGCCACTCCCGAATGCATGGCGAGCGATAAAAACCAGAGAATGTTCGCCTACGGTGCGAACGTCTCGATGCCGCAGAGCTGGGATGAGTGGTACGACCTGTGCAGAAGCTTCACGTCGCACATCGTTGACCGCTACGGGCTCGACGAGGTGCGCACGTGGTACTTTGAGGTATGGAACGAGCCTAACCTGCGCGGCTTCTGGTACGGCACGATGGACGAGTATTTTACTCTTTACAAATACGCCGCCACCGCCGTAAAATCGGTAGACGAAAAGCTCCGCGTCGGAGGACCCGCCACCGCAGGCGCGGCAAACCTCACCGATATGATTAACTACTGTTACGATAACGGCGTGCCGATTGACTTTATCTCGACTCACGTATATCCCATCGGCGAATACTGCGAGTACCCGAACCGCGAGAACTCGCCGTACGCCCCGGGTGACTATATGCCCGCCGTTGTAAAGAATGCGATGGATGAGGTAAGGAACTCCGTAATGCCCGACCTTGAGATTCACTGGACCGAGTGGAACACGCAGTACGGCAAGCCCGATACTAAAATCACGTGGACGCAGAACCCCACCGTCGACATGCATTTCTCTGCGGCGAGCATAGTGAAAAACATGATCGCCACAAAGGATATGTACGATTCCATGGGGTATTGGGTCGCATCCGATCTGTTCGAGGAATGCGGCTGCCCGCACACTCCGTACTCCTGCACGTACGGCCTCATGAATATCCACGGCATACCGAAGGCATCGTACAACGCGTACAAATTCCTCCGCAAGCTCCGCGGCACCGAAATGACAGCCGAGCCCTTCGACGCACCGTTCGCATGTGACCTCTTCTTCACCGAGGAGAACGGCGTCGCACGCGGTATCGCATGGAACTGGAAGGCAATTGAAATAGACGACCAGCCCAAGTGGAACGACGTTATAAGAATCCCCGTGCCGGGCGACGGCGCGTACGTCTGCACGACGGCGACTATCCGCAAGCATCAGGGAAGCCCGTACGAGACGTGGCTCGCCATGGGTGCACCGCAGAACCTCTCGAAAATACAGGAGGAAATGCTCGAGGCTCACAGCACGCCCGATTATGATTTCTTCAGCCTGAAAGCCGAAGACGGATACGTCGAAGTGCCCGTGAACCTCGCACCGAACGAGGTCGTGTATATCGAGTGCGAAAAGAAAGGCGAGCCCGCGATGGGTCGCTCCACCGCTCCCGAGGATGTCGCAAGATGGAACGACATCATGACGCTCGAAGAGCTCAAATAATATGAAAAAGCTTATATGTATCGTCCTTGCACTGCTCGCGTGCGCGTCGCTTGCCGCGTGCAGAGCGGCTGAGACGCCAGATGACGTACCCGTCACCTCGACGGTGCGTGAGGACGTGCCTCCCGTGACCGAAGAGCAGAAGGCAGTCACGCCGTCCGTGCCTCTTGCGTACGGTACCTCGCCCGAAATGCTCGATCCGTCATTCTGGAAGGCGGACGGTACCGTCCTCATGACGGCGGACGAAATTGCCGCCGTGAATGCGGCAAACCCGCTCACGCTCAGATATCCGGACGCGGAAATCGAGCTTGCCCCTTACGAGATAAGCGGTACGCTCGACGGCTACGTCGTCAGAACAATAGTCGGCGATACCGCCGTCCCCGACGTTACGTGGTATAAGCACGGCGAGCCGCTGGGGTGGGAATATTGGTACGCGATAGACTCGAATATCGCGCTTGATACGGTAGGTGACTCCGTTATGCCGGAGTACGCCGTCTGCACGGAGCGCACGACCGCGTATATATACCCGACCGACGACTTCATCGGCGACGATCCGACCGATAATTTTTACAACGGGAACATAATCTCCGAGCTTTATCACGGAGAGGGAGCGGTAGTCGTTCATACGAGCGCCGACGGAGAGTGGTGCTTCGCTCTCGCGGGCTCGTTTGCCGGATGGGTAAAGAGCGCCTCTCTCGCGTTCTGCCGTGATAAGGCGGAGTTTGACGCGGCAAGAGCACCCGGGCGCTTCCTTGTCGTTACCGACGAGAGACTCGTGCTTGACTCTTACCCCGAGGACTCACCCGTTTCGGGAGAGGTGCTTTATATGGGTACGAAGCTTGCTCTTGCGGAGGGCGGCGACGCCCGCGAGCGCGGGGCTGA
>JAZUGD010000097.1:0-4767 GCA_045641025.1 Eubacteriales bacterium | reverse complement strand
CCTCGCGGCAATAGCTTATATTTTCGTGCTTGCGAAGGCGGGCTATATTACAACCGAAATTCCGCTCCCGTTCACGACCGCAACGCTGAAATTCGGCTTCTTCACCTATATCGTATGGGCGGTGCTCATCACGGGTATCGTCAACAGCGTAAACCTCACCGACGGAATCGACGGCCTTGCGTCCTCCGTTACCGTAGTGGACGGTATCTTCTTCGCCCTCGTCGCACTCGTCAAGGGAATTGCGACTTGGGAGCTCGGAACGCTTTCCGCGCTCATCATCGGCTCTGCGGCGGGCTTCCTCGTATATAACTTCTATCCCGCACGCGTGTTCATGGGTGACACCGGCTCGCTCTTCCTCGGCGGACTCGTCGTAGGTGCGGCATTCCTCGCACGCTGCCCGCTCGTTATCGTTATCGCGGGTATCATCTACATAGTCGAAAGCGCCTCCGTAATTCTTCAGGTAGGCTACTTCAAACTGACTCACGGAAAGAGACTTTTCCTTATGAGTCCGATACATCATCATTTCGAAAAGAAGGGCTGGAGCGAAATCAAAATCGTCTCCGTCTTCAGTATAGTGACCGCTCTTGCATGCGCGGGAGCATGGTTCGCGCTTTAATTTAATCTGTAATTAAACTGAAAGGAGGAGTACGGCATGAATGACGGAAGAAACGTCCGCCGACCCGATGCGGGCAAAAAAAGCACCGTAACGCGTAAATCCGGCGTGGTCATAACCGGCAGACCTGCGAGAAACGTCAGCGACATGAACGGAATAGAGAGAAGACGTCCCGCCGCCGTGACTCCTTCGCGCAGAGAACTGTCGGAAAGAGAGATAAAGAGGGCGAAGAAAAACGCTCTTCTCGACCGCGACTGGAACAGCGGTATCGTCCGCACGAAGGCGGGCGTAGACCGTGCCTTCCTTGCATACGTGCTCATTCTTCTCTGTCTCGGTACCGTAATGGTATTCAGCGCAAGCTATCCCGCCGCATTGTACGAAAAGCACGACGGACTCTTCTATATTAAAAAACAACTGATATTCGCCGTCGTCGGCGTGGTCGCAATGCTCGTTATCGGGCGCATCACGTACCGCTTCTACGGTATGGCGGCGATTCCGTTCTACGTCGTAACGGCACTCCTTCTCGTAGCGGTGCTCTTTATCGGAAGCTCCGAGGGCGTCGCAAGACGCTGGCTCGGTATCGGCTCGTTTACGTTCCAGCCGTCGGAGCTGATGAAACCGGCTTTGGTGCTTATTCTGGCATCGTATTTTCAGGTATACAAGGATAAGATAGCCGACCGAAGCAGCAAGAAAAACTACATCCTTCGGGGCGTCGTCGTCCCGCTCGCACTTGTTATGCTTGCGAGTGGACTCGTCCTTCTCGAAAAGCACCTCTCCGGTACGGCGATAATATTCGCAATAGGAGTCACCGTAATGTTTATCGGCGGTGCCCACATCGGGTACACGCTCCTCATATCTGCAATTCTCGGTATCGCGGGCGGCGGCATATTCATTGCACTTAACCCGTACGCACTTGAGCGAATCACGACCTTCGGCGACCCCAACGCCGACAAGCTTGCCGAGGCATGGCAGACCTCACAGGGTCAGTTTGCGATAGGCTCGGGCGGACTCTTCGGAGTGGGACTCGGCGGCAGCCGCCAGAAATACAGTTACGTATCCGAGGCGCAGAACGACTTCATCTTCTCGATATGGTGTGAGGAGATGGGCTTCATCGGAGCGGTTGCGGTAATAGTGCTCTTCGCACTTCTCATAAAGAGAGGCTTCAATATTGCGATGCACGCGCCCGACACGTTCAGCGCACTCACGGTTTACGGAATTATGGCACACGTCGGTATTCAGGTTATCCTTAATATCGCGGTCGTTACGGGTACGTTCCCCAACACGGGCGTGTCGCTCCCGTTCTTCTCGTACGGAGGAAGCTCGCTGTTTATCATGATGGCGGAAATGGGCATTGTCTTGTCCGTCTCACGCCACTCGTTCCAGAAACGGGAAATATAACAGTTACCGAAAGGCATAATATATGAAAGTCGTATTTACCGGAGGCGGCACGGGCGGTCACGTCAATCCCGCACTTGCAATAGCCGATACCGTAAGAAGAAACGAGCCCGACTCGGAGATAGCGTTCGTCGGTACTCCTAAGGGAATAGAGAACAAGCTCGTAACCGCGGCGGGCTACCCCATATATCACGTCGATATACAGGGGCTTAAGAGAAAGATAACGCCGTCGAACATAAAGACGATGTATCTTACTCTGACCTCGCCTCATAAGGCCAAGAAGATACTTGAGGACCTCCGTCCCGACATAGTTGTGGGCACGGGCGGCTACGTCTGCTGGCCCGTCATGAAGGCGGCGGCAAAGATGGGAATCCCCACGGCGCTTCACGAATCCAACGCAGTACCGGGTGCGGCGGTAAAGATGCTCTCCGGCGACGTTGACCGTATATACCTCAATTTCGAGGAGACGGCGGCATCCTTCGGCGATACCTCAAAGCTTTACAGAGTCGGCAACCCCCTGCGCGGAGGCTTCTCCGGACTCTCAAAGGAAGAGGGCAGAAAGCTTGCCGGAATCCCCGATAAATACAAATACGTGGTGCTCTCCTTCGGCGGCAGCCTCGGAGCCGAGAAGGTCAACGAGGCGGTACTCGATATGATGCGAGACTTCACCAAGGGGCGCGACGACGTGTACCACGTGCACGCCACGGGTTCGATAGAGAAGGAGCCGGCTGCCGAGGGCTACAAGGCACGAGGCCTTGAGGGATGCGAGAACATCTCGATGAGAGAGTACATCTACAATATGCCCGAGCTTATGGCGGCGGCTGACCTCGTTATCTGCCGAGCGGGTGCGATGACCGTATCCGAGGTCGCAATGAGCGGCAAGTGCGTCATCTTCATCCCGTCTCCCAACGTAACCAACAACCATCAGTTCAAGAATGCCGACGTGCTTCGTGCGGCGGGAGCCGCCGAGCTTATCGAGGAAAGCGGGCTTGATGCCCGTCCGCTTGCACAGGTGGCGGGAGAACTGCTCTCCGACGCGGGGCAGAGCAGACGCGAGGATATGTGCTCGCGTATCCGCCGCTTCGCGGTAAGCGATTCATGTAAGCTTATCTACAACGATATGCTGAAGCTCATTAAAAAATAAGAAGAAAAAAGAGGACGGACAGCCCGACATGAGTATGTTTCGGAAAGGTCCGGAGCACGTACCGCACGATGAAGATCTCGTCAGCGGAATAAGACGGGAGAGAATCGAGCGGGAAGTTTCGGACATTGAAAAAAGAGCGGAACGTGCCGAGTCGTATGAACGAACGCAGAAAAAACGGCGTAAGTTTACCATACGGCTCTACCTCGTCATGGCTGTTGTGCTTGTCGCTCTTACTCTTGCCGTTGCAGTCGTATGCTACCGTCTTCTGTTCGTGGTTGACGATATAGTGGTGCAGGGGAACGTAACCATCCCCGAAAACGCGGTCAGCGAGGATTCCGGGGTCGTTCCGGGAATTCTTCTTTATTCCTTCCGCTCGTCGGTAGCTGAGCGAAAACTCATTGAAGCACAGCCTACGGTTAAGTCACTTTCCGTGCACCGCGTGATACCGAGCACCGTGATTCTCACGGTTGAGTGTGAGGAGCCGAAATACTATACCGGAATATTCGGAAAACAGTATTTCATATCCGAATCGCTCCGCGTGATAGGCGAGGTACCCGAGGGGTACGACCTTGAGAACCTGATAAAGCTTAAGCTCCCGGGAATAAAAGACGTTAAGCTCGGTGAGGTTCCCTCCTTCAGAGACCCGCTTGCGGACAAGCAGTTTGCATCCGTAACCGAAATCCTTTCACAGTCCGAGCTGAACGGACGCGTCAATATGATTGACCTGCGCGACCTCTTCCGCTTTTCAATGGTTTGCGACGGTAAATACCTCATCGAATTCGGAGATTATTCAAGCGTCGACGCAAAGCTTCTTATCGCCTCCTCTGTTTTAAAGGACGCAATGTTTGAGGCGGGCAACAGAGCGAAAATCGACGTCAGCGACCTGCGAAAAACGTCAGTCGTAGTCGATAATACCATAAATCTGGATTGATATAGGCAAAAGCCTAACAGGTGTTAGACAAAAGCAGAATATGCGCTTGCAGGCAAAAATTAACGCCCGAATGCGAAAAAATCCGCAAAAAATAGCCCGAAACATATAAAAATAAGGAAAAAATTCAGAAAAGATATTGCAAATCGGTCAATTTCATTGTATTATATAATATAGTGGAATATTATAGAGACAACTTTTGCCGAAAGGCTTGATGATTTGTCCGAAATCTCAACAATACAAAACGGAGGATGTAATAATGGCATTTGAACCGGATGATAACTTCGAAAGTGGTGTCAATATAAAGGTCATAGGTGTCGGCGGCGGCGGAAACAACGCCGTTAACCGTATGATTGAGGCGAACATCCGCGGCGTAGACTTCATCGTAGTCAACACCGATAAGCAGGTGCTCGTTCACTCTAACGCAACTCACAAGATTCCGATCGGTGAGAAAATCACCAAGGGTCACGGCGCAGGCTCCAACCCCGAAATCGGCGGCAGAGCAGCCGAGGAATCCATTGAGGAACTCAAGAACGCTCTCAGCGGCGCGGACATGGTATTCGTAACCGCAGGTATGGGCGGCGGTACCGGTACCGGTGCGGCTCCCGTAGTTGCGAAGATTGCTCAGGAGATGGGCATTCTTACCGTAGGAATCGTAACGAAGCCCTTCGAGTTCGAGGGGAAGCG
>JAZUGD010000096.1:0-7184 GCA_045641025.1 Eubacteriales bacterium | reverse complement strand
AGAGAGAGGTCTCGCTTCGCGCCGCCGAGGGTTACGTGTGAGCCGTCGATTTTGACCGAGACGTTGCCGAGAGTGAAGACGCCGCCTTCGGCCTTGTCCGCCCCGACGTCACCGGGACGCTCGAGAATGCTGTATCTTTCGAGAAGAGTCTCCCTGAAGCTGCCTTTTCCCGCGCGCAGACGCACGATGCCGGGGCAGGGGAAGGTAATCTCGTAGTCGATTCCTTTTGAGGTGTAGTTATACATAAGCGGTCTCCTTATTTTTCAATGGCAGCCTTCCGTGAGAAGATTGCATGAATTCTGTCCATATCGAATTTTTCGCTTCTGTCGAAGCGGTAAACGCCGTTCTGCTCCTGATATACGTCCGTAAGCTGAGTGTAGCAGAAGGCGCAGATTTTCGGGTTGTCGAGCAGGGCGTCAACGAGTCCCTTTACGCGGGTGTAGTATTCCTCAAGCTCCGTGGGAGAGTTGCCGTAGCCCCACGAGCCGTCCTTGTCGGTGATGTCTTCCCAGCGCGTACCGCCGAACTCCGATACGAAGAACGGCACCTTACCGTCGTATGCGGGCGGTGCGTTCTTGAAGGGCTCGCCCTCGCCGGTAACAAGCGGGTCGTAGTGTGCCTTGAACGACTCGGGGTCCTGCGTGTAGTCGTGTACGTCGTACACGTCGTATTTATCGGTGTGATAGTAGCCCGAAACGTCGATTACGGGGCGCATCGGGTCGTATGCCTTCGCAATATCGTACGGCAGGGTATGCGTGCGAGTGTCGCGGTTGCTGTCGGTCTCGTTCAGCGCGCACCAGCCGATTATCGCGGGGTGATTGTAGTCTCTCTCAAGCTCGCATATCCATTCGGGCAGCATTGATGCACACGCCGCGGGAAAAGCGGTTTCAAGTCCCCAGTTCGGGTACTCACCCCAAAGCAGATATCCCGCACGGTCGGCGTGATAAAGAAGCCGCGGCTCGAACACCTTCATGTGAAGTCTCGCACCGTTGAAGCCCGCTTTCATCGAAAGCTCAACGTCGCGGCGGAGCGTATCGTCGTCGGGCGCGGTGTAGATGCCGTCGGGGTAATATCCTTGGTCAAGCACGAGTCTCTGGAATACGGGACGGTTGTTAAGCTCGATTACGTTGCCCTTCACGGCAATCTTTCTCATGCCGAAGTACGAGGAAACGGTGTCACTTCCGTAGGTGAAGGTAATATCGTAAAGCTCGGGTTTACCGATGTCCCACAGGTGAGTTTCGCGGAGCGAGAGGGCAAAAGTGACGGACGCGCCGTTTGCACGCACCGACGTGCGAGCCATTTCCTCGCCATTGTACGACGCGAAAACGTCAAGCGAGGTGTCGGCGGGGTCGCCCGCAAAATAAGCGGTGACGGCAAGGGTGCCGTTGTCAATGTCGGGCGTCATCTTTACGTGATGCACGTACGAGCGCGGTACGGTCTCAAGCCATACCGTCTGCCATATTCCGGTGCAGCGCGTGTACATGCAGCCGAAGTTGTTATATACGTTCGACTGCTTGCCGGAGGGCTGCATCGGGTCACGTGAGTCGCTCTCAACGTAAAGCGTGATTTCGTTATCGTCCGCAAGGTTTTCGGTAATATCAAACGTGAACGGCGTGTATCCGCCCGCGTGCGAGCCTATCTCAACTCCGTTCAGCCACAGAGTGCATTTATAATCCACCGCGCCGAAATGAAGCAGAAGACGGTTGTCTTTCGTGTCAAAGCCTTCGGGCTTCGCAAATTTTCTTCTGTACCATACGGCGTTAAGAAAATCGGTATAGCCGATTCCCGAAAGCTCGGATTCAACCACGAACGGTACGGTTATCTTTTTTGAAAACGGAGTGTGAAGCAGGTCGCGTACCTTACCCGACTTGCCGAAGTCGAACTCAAAGTCCCACTCTCCGTTGAGGTTTACGTATGTGTCGTCCGCTCTCACAAACTGAGGACGCGGATACTCGGGTCTCGGAATGTTCATAGTGATTCCTTTCAATAAGCGTTCTCTGCATATTTTGCCGCTGCGGTACCTGCCGCCGCTCCGGTGGCGAAGGCTATCTGCAGGTTGTACCCGCCGGTATATGCGTCAACGTCAATGACCTCTCCCGCAAAATAGAGTCCGGGAACGGTCTTTGCTTCCATGGTACCGGGCTTCAGCTCGTCCGTGGCAACTCCGCCGCGGGTGATTATCGCCTCGTCAATCGGGCGGAACGCCGTCGGGTGGAACGGAAGACCGCGCAGAAGCGAGAGCAGAACGTGCCGTTCCTCTCTCGTTACCTCGCCTGATTTCTTGTGCGGCGCGATACCGCTCTCTGCTACCACGTACGGTATCAGCGTGCGCGGGAGCAGGTCGCCGAGGGAATTTGCAAAATCCTTTGCGGAATATTTCGCAAGGTCGGAAACGAGTCGTGCATCAAGCGTCGCGTCGTCAAGAGCGGGCTTGAGGTCAATGTAAAACGTGTATTCTCCGGGAGCTTTCGTCATGTGCGCCGAGGCGGAAAGCACGAGCGGACCGGAAAGCCCGAAGTGCGTGAAGAGCATCTCTCCCATCTCGGAGAAAACGACCGTGCCGGAGGAATCCTTTACGTTCAGCTTTACGTTGCGGAGCGAGAGTCCCGAAAGCTCACCCACGTACTCGTCGGTGATTACGGGCACGAGGGAAGGGCGGATTTCGCTCACTCCGATTCCCGCGGTACGGGCAAATTCGTAACCGTCTCCGGTCGAGCCCGTCAGCGGGTAAGACGCGCCGCCGGTCGCAACTATGACGGCGTCGCATTCATAGTCGGTACCGCGACAGCGTACGCCCGATACCGCACCGTCGGTGTAAAGAATGCTTGCGACTCTTTTGCCGAAAACGAAGCGTACACCCGCGTCGCGGGCAGCCGCCTCAAGCGCGTCGGCAATATCGTGCGCCTTGTCAGAAACCGGGAAGACTCTGCGTCCTCTCTCGGTTTTGAGCGGCACACCCGCTCCCTCGAAAAACTCCATGGTGTCGGAGGGGGAGAAGCGGTTTATCGCGCTGTATAAAAATTTCGGATTGCCGGGAACCTCGGCAAAGAATTCCTGAACGGTGCAGTTGTTCGTGACGTTGCAGCGTCCTTTGCCGGTTATGCGGAGCTTGCGTCCCGTGCGGTCGTTCCGCTCGATAACGGTCACGTCCGCACCGTAGAGCGCGGCGCTGTGAGCCGCCATCATTCCCGCGGCTCCCGCGCCGATTACGATGACCTTGTTCATTTGTTGCCGTATACGTTGTATTCGTTCCAGACCGTTTCAAGTCTGTCAAGCGTGCTTGAAAGACGCTCGTTATTGCGGTCTGCCGCGGCGGCTATCATCGCGTTGATGATGCTGAGCGGTGCTACGAGAGAATCGGCAAACGATGCCATGTCGCTCTTTGCGGTCAGCGTTTCGTATGCGTGCTCCGCTACGGGTGAGGAGAGACTGTCCGTTATCGCAATGACTCTCGCACCCGCCTCGCTTGCAAATGCGGCGGCCTTGGCGATGGTTGCGGAATAACGGGGGAAGCTTATCGCTATTACGACGTCGTTTGCGCTTATTTTCATAAGCTGCTCAAACGTCTCGCTTCCGCCCGACGAGCGGACGAGCTTGACGCCGTCGTAGATTATATCGAAGTAATAGTAAAGGAACTGCGCGAGAGAGGACGAAGAGCGCAGACCCATTATGTAAATGTTTCCGGCGTTCTCGATAGCGTCCATCGCGCGCTCAAAGCCCTCGCGGGAGAGGTTCTCCATGGTGTCGCGTATCTTTTCCATATCCGACGAGAGAACGGCACCGGGAATATCTCCGCCGAAGCGGGTCTCGGCTATCTTTACTCTCTGTACGGCGGTAAGACGGTGACGCGCCGCCTCCTCGAGTCTGCGCAGAAACGCGGGATAACCTCCAACGTCGAGAGACGCCGCAAAACGTACGACGGTCGATTCCGAAACGCCCGCCGCCTCGCCGAGTGCCGACGCGGTCATATAGGACGCTCCGTCAAGATGCGCCGTCACGTAGTCCGCAACGCGTCTGTGTCCTTTCGACATTGTACTGCGCTTTTCCGCAATTATATCAAGAATATCTTCTTTCATGTTAAACTCCAAGTGATAGTGATAATTCTGCGATACGCTGTTTTCATGCCGCGCCATTTGCCGTGATAAAAAAACAGAATACCGCCTTCCGAAAATCGGCGGGAAACCTTAGGCTTCCCGCCGAGAATTCGGTTGGTATTCGATTATTTGATTCCGCCTACCTGATAGTCGCGCTCGAGCTTGAGCTCGCCGGCTTCCATTCTCAGGATACGGTCTGCCTTATCGGCGATTGCGAGGTCATGGGTGACCATGACGAGGGTAAGTCCGAACTCTTCTCTTGCCTTGAAGAGAAGGTTAAGAACTTCGTCCGCGTTTCTTCTGTCAAGTGCACCGGTAGGCTCGTCGGCCATGATGATGTCGGGGTTGTTGATGAGCGCACGCGCGATTGCAACACGCTGGCACTGACCGCCGGACATCTCGCTGGGCAGGTGGCTCAGACGTTCGCCGAGGTCAAGGGTCTCAACGAGGTGACGAAGAGTCTCCTGATAGTCGTTCTCGGGCTTGTTGGTCATCATGGTCGGGATGAGGATGTTCTCAAGTGCGGTGAACTGAGGAATCAGGTTGTGCTTCTGGAATACAAATCCCATGTTGGCACCGCGGAAACGGCCGAGCTCGTCGTGAGAGAGCTTGGTGATTTCGGTTTCGCCGATCTTAACGGAACCTGCGTCGGGTCTGTCGAGACCTGCGCAGATATGAAGCAGGGTGGATTTACCGGAACCGGAGGTACCGATTATCGCAACGAACTCACCCTTCTGTACTTTCATCGTAACGCGGTTAACAGCAGTAATAACGGAGTCGGACTGCTTGTACTGCTTGATGATACTTTCGGTTTGAAGCATATATTCAGCCATGTGTTAATCCTTCTTTCTGTTATTTTTATGGGGAGACTCAGTCTTCCGATTCGCCGGCACCGCCGTTCACAAGGGTGAAACGGTGCTTGTAGTAGCTTCTGTAGGGGAGATATGCGGAGAGGAATCCGCAGGCAACCGAGACTACGACGCTCGTTACGAGTGCGTACCACGGCATGTAGAATGCGTAACGTACGTTCTCACCGCTGAAGTAGGGGATTGCAACGTTATACATAAGGAAGAGAATGTAACTTCCGAGGTAACTGAACGCGAAGCTTACGATGAGGGAGAGGCCTGCCATGATAAGACCGCCCTGTATGTAAATCTGACGGATTTCGCTGACCTTCGCGCCGAGTGCCTGCAGGATGTTGAACTCGAGCTCTCTCTTGGTGTAGTACAGAGACTGAGAGAAGAACCACATGATAGGCGAGATGATGAGAAGCATTATGGAGATTACAATGTAAAGCTCGTTGAAATGCTTGTCATATGCGACGTTGTTCTTGGAAATCTGGTAGGTGTTGCGAACCTCGATGTTGCCGAGCTCGTGAGCCCATTCGCGAAGCTCAACGTCAAGGTCGTTGACCGTTCTGTTGGAGCCTTCCTCGTTCTTGAGGAGGTCCATATTCTGGTCGATGTAGATGTCGAGAAGCAGGGAGTCCGCGCTCTTTCCGGTGACGGTCTTGTAATCGTCGGCGGAGAGATAAATCGGGAGGCTGCCGCACGGGATATCGGTGAGAACCGCGCCGATGGTGTACTCAACGAACTTGCACTTACCCTTTTCAATCTGTTCACGGAGAAGCGCGCCGCCGGAGATACCGTCGGTAATGTTCTTTACCTGAAGACCGGTGGCAATCTGAATCTTGTCGCCGGGCTTGAAGTTGAACGAGGTGATGTTGTTGAGCGAGTTACCTACGGCAATAGTGTTCTCGTTTTCGAGAACGGACTTAAGGTCACCCTCAATGTTGTAGAATTCCTCAAGCATGTCAATCTGCTCGGGCGTCAGCGCGTTGTAAACGGCACTGCTCGTAGCTCTCATGCTCTTGGCATCCTTGCCCTTGTAATCCTTGCCGCTGTATCCGACCATGCTGAAATTGAAGAGCTTGACGTCGGAGTTCTTGACGAGAATGTAGGAGGGAACCATGGTAGCCTCTTCGGTGTTGCCGGAGAGGGAAACCGCCTCGACGCCTTCCTTTTCGAGAAGCTCGTCCTTGTAGTCCTGAAGGAGCTGTACGTCCTTCTCGTTCTCAAGGTCGATAACGTGTCCGAGGTCGATGGTGAAGTCCGCACGCTTGTATTCAAGGTCGGTCGTGTAGATGTTTGCAAGGTACAGACCCATGATGAAGAACGCACAGAAGACGATAGAGGTTACAACCGTCGAAATGTTATACTTTCTGAAACGCCAGCTCGAATAAAGCTCGTACTTGAAGGGGAACTTCTTCTGGAATACGTTGATGGAGTTCTTCGGGGAAGTAACGAGGTTCGAGTTGTCCTCGGTAACGATAAGGGTCATCGGCGCCTTGCTTGCCATGATACGCATCGGGAAGAAGACGGAGACGAGCACTACCACGAGGCTGAAGATGAATACCGCGATGAATACGAGCGGGTTGAACTTGAACGCAAATCCGGACGGACGGTACATGAAGAATACGAGCACCGTCGACAGAGCAACGGACGGGAGCCACGTGATGACCGAAATCATGAACATTTCCCAGAACGCCGTTCCGAACAGTTTCTTGAAGTCCGCACCGTAGGTCATGTAAACACCGTACATGTACTTGTTCTGGTTGACTCTGATATTGTAAAGCGATATCAGGAGGAACACGGACAGAGCAAGCAGGAGCAGGGAGATGAGCCAGTAAGTAGCGGTATTGCCCGCGATGTTGGCGGGTATGTCCATAACGGGAGTCGAGTAGAAGTAGAACTCGTTGCTCTTGGAGATGTCTACCAGACGGCCCGTCTTGCTGGCGGGGTCGAAGTAAGTTGCCTTGAACTTTGCAAGGTACTCACCCTTTTCGGTAACGCCGATTGCCTCACCCTCAACGCCTACCTTGTCGGTACGGGTGAAGATGAGCTTGAGGTCGTAGAAGCGGTCGCCGTCATCGACGTAGCCTTCTTCACCCTCAATTATCTTATAGTACTTGTCACCGGCAAACATCGAGCCGCCGTAGCTCTTGATGTCACCGTACTGAGTCTCGTTGAGGTGAGCGAGCATGACGTCGTAGTCATACGCTTCCTCGGCGGAGGCTCTTTCAACTTCGTT
>JAZUGD010000095.1:0-6259 GCA_045641025.1 Eubacteriales bacterium | reverse complement strand
CGATTCCTATAATTTTTGCCATAATGTGTTACCTCCGTATATATGAGTTATTTTTAACTTTATTTTGTCGGCTTATGCCGGGGTCTCTCTTCAGTTTGCCACCTTTACCATGGCGAAGCGGATAATTTTGTCACCGAGGCGGTAGCCCTTCTGGAAGACGTCGGTGATGACGCCCTCGCCGTACTCCTCGTTTTCCTCGTGCATTACCGCGTTGTGTATATTGGGGTCGAACGTGTCTCCCGCTTCACCGAAGGCGGTCACGCCTATCTTGGCGAAAAGCTCGGGGGCTGACGTGAGAATCATTTCGACTCCCTTTGCCGCGTCTCCCGTGCCCGTGTACTTCGTTGCAAGCTCGAGATTGTCGAACAGCGGAAGCAGCTCGGTTACGGTATCGGCTACGGCGTTTGCGTAGACCGCGTCTTTTTCTTCCTTGCTTCTGCGGCGGAAGTTATCGTACTCGGCAAGCAGACGGAGATATTTATCGTCCCCCTCGGCGATTTTCGCCTTTGCTTCCTCAAGCTCCTTAGCAAGCGCTTCAAGCTCTGCCTTCTGCTTCTTCGCGTCGTTTTTCTTTTTGGTTTTTTCTTCCGCGGAAGTACCTTCCGCGACGGGCGTCTCCTCCGTCACGGTCTCCTCCGCAACGGTTTCCTCTTCGGGAACGTTCTTCTTTTCTTCTTTACTCATATTGACGTACCTTTCAGTTATCGTAATCTTCGCTGACCGGCGGGAGCATTCCCGGTACCGGCGAGAGCGTGTCGTTCATCACGCTCGATATCTCGTCGGAGAGGTGGTCGAGCACCGATATGACTCGCGAGTAATCCATTCTCGTGGGCCCCACGATGCCGATGGCCCCGCCGGCCCCCCCTCCGTCACGCACCGTGCGGAGCACGAGCGTTGAGTTGTCCATGATTTTGACGGTGTTTTCGCTTCCTATATATACGTGAAGGTTGCCGTCCGCCGTTACGCTGTTGTCGAGCAGGCGAACCATGTCGTCCTTCTCCTCGAACATCGCAAGCAGCTCTTTCAGCCTTCCCATATCCGAATATTCGGGATAGGACAGCAGCTTGTTTATTCCCTCTACGCTGAGCTCGCTTCCGTCGAACGACGCAAGCTCCTCGCATATCGCCTTTATCACGGGAGCGACGAGGAAATCGTACTGACCCATCCGTCTCTCAAGCTCCATTACCATCGGCATGGTAATCTCACCCGAGACGACTCCGGTAATCGCGCCGTTCAGCAGCTCCGCAAGAAGCGTACACGCCTCGGGACTGACCTCGAACGAGCACTTGACGTGTCTCGTTTTGACCGTCGCAACGCTCGTCATTATTACGAGCACGAGGTTGAACGCGTCGAGCCGCACGAGCTCGAACTTGGACGCCGTGACCGCCGACACCTTACGGTGTACCGCGAGCGCCGTGTAGTTCGTCATCGCCGACGCGAGCTTCGCGCCCGTCTCAAGCAGACTGCGCATTTCCGCCTGACGCGATTTTATCGTCCTGCGGAGACGCTCGATCTCTTTTGCGTTGAAGCTGTACCTGTCTATCAGCCAGTCGACGTAGAAGCGGTAGCCCGCCTCGGACGGAACGCGTCCCGCCGAGGTGTGAGGCTGTTCGAGGTAACCCATGCTCTCAAGCTCCGCCATCTCGTTGCGGATGGTTGCCGAGGAGCACGAGAACTCGCTGCTCTGCGTGAGGAACTTACTTCCGACGGGCTCGCCGTTGCGGATGTGCGCGTCAACGACCGCCTTGAGTATGCGTTTTTTTCTTTCGCTCAGCTCCGGTGTGCCGGACATCGTACGTTCCTCCCTTCGACCGTTTTTAGCACTTAAAGGGTTCGAGTGCTAATTTCAAGCATAAGAATACCATTAAAGGCAGGTTTAGTCAATACCCTTGTGCATTTTAATTATGAATTTTTTGTGAATTGTCCCGTTTTTCCGCCCGCCTTGCCTCCCGTACTTGAAAATTACCGATATATATAGTATAATCACCGGTGTGAGAATAATGAAAGGACGTGAGCGGCATGCCGAGATTTTTTACGGAAAGCGGTGCGCCCGTGGGCGGGAACGTAGTAATCACGGGGGACGACGCCAACCATATGGTAAAAGCACTCCGTATGACGGAGGGCGAGCACGTCACCGTCTGCGACGGTAAGGGCACGGACATGGAATGCACCGTAGTCTCGACCGTCAAGGGCGGACGCGGAGAATACACCGTCACCGCAAGAGTAGACTCGTGCACGCCGTCCGCATCCGAGCCGCCTTACACGGTGACCGTATATCAGGGGCTTGCCAAGGGCGACCGCTTCGACACCGTGATACAGAAATCCGTCGAGTGCGGTGCGACGTCAATCGTGCCCGTGCTGACGGAATTTGCAACCGTGCGGCTCACCGCCGCCGAGTGCGAAAAGAAAAGAGAACGCTGGCAGAAGATAGCCGAGAGTGCCGCCAAGCAGTGCGGACGCGGCAGAATCCCGACGGTCGGGCCAATGCTTACCCTGCGCGAGGCAGTCGACGCGGCGGCGGGCGCCGACCTCTCACTCTTCTTCTACGAGTGCGAAAAAGAAAACTCCCTGCGGGCACGTCTGTGCGAGGCGGCTGCTCCCGCGTCGGTGGCGATGCTCATAGGTCCCGAGGGAGGCTTTTCTCCCGCCGAGGCGGAGTACGCGTCGGGCAAGATGCTCCCGTGCTCTCTCGGCCCGCGCATACTGCGCACGGAGACCGCGGCGGCGTTCGCGCTTGCGTGTCTTACCATGAAATTCGAAATGTGACCGGGTGTCTCTGGACACCCGGATTTCCTTTTTTTGCCAAAGTGTTCGGTATTTTGACGGATTTCGCGCCCGAAAAATGTAGGTATTATATAAGAAATTGTTATAAACCTATTGAAATTCACCAAAAAATGATGTAAAATGTAGTGTAGTATTCACAATGGCAAATATTTGCATATTATTTTTGGAGGATTCAATATTATGGCAAACCGCCTGTTTCAGGGTATCATCACGCAGATGAAGGACACCGTTTCCCGCGTTATCGGAGTCATCGACGACAACGGTACGGTCATTTCCTGCAGCGAGCTTTCGAAGATAGGCGAGGCAAGACCCGGTGTACGCGAAGAGCTTGCATATACCTCCGACGCCGTAGCTCTCGGCGGATACACCTATAAGCCTCTCGGAAACGAGCCCAAGTGGGAATACATAGTCTTTGCCGAGGGCAAGGACGATACCGCAAAGCAGATTGCGGGTCTTCTTTCCGTCGCTCTCTCCGGAATCAAGAACCTTTACGACGAAAAATACGACAAGACCTCGTTCATCAAGAACGTCATTCTCGACAATATCCTCTCGAGCGATATCTATATCAAGAGCAAGGAGCTCCGCTTCAACACCGACAACACGAGAGTAGTATTCCTCGTGAAGTTCCCGGAGCACTCCGAAATGCTCCCCTACGACATGGTGCAGACGATTTTCCCCGACAAGTCGAAGGATTACGTCATCAGCATCAGCGAGCAGGACATAGTTGTCGTCAAGGATATTGAAGGCAAGCCCGACACCCGCGACATCGAGTCCATCGCAAACACGCTCGTCGACACGCTCGGCAGCGAATTCTTCACCAAGGCACTCGTCGGTATCGGTACCGTCGTCGACAACGTGAAGGACCTTGCACGCTCCTACAAGGAGGCGCAGGTCGCACTTGAGGTCGGCAAGGTGTTCGACACCGAAAAAACCGTCATCAGCTACGAAAACCTCGGCATCGGCAGACTTATATATCAGCTTCCGACGACTCTCTGCGACATGTTCCTGCAGGAGGTCTTCAAGAACGGCTCTCTCGAAAGTCTCGACCGCGAGACTCTCATGACGATTCAGTGCTTCTTCGACAACAACCTCAACGTGTCGGAAACGTCGCGTAAGCTGTTCGTTCACAGAAACACTCTCGTATACCGTCTCGAAAAGATTCGCAAGCTCACCGGGCTCGACCTGCGTGAGTTCGACCACGCGATAACCTTCAAGGTTGCGCTCATGGTCAAGCGTTATCTTGCGGCAAAGCCCGTCAAGTACTGATACGGCGTATATATTAAAAAGGTATTTATATGATTGATCTTAAAGACGTAAAGAAATTCTACCCGAACGGCACCATTGCCCTCGACGGCATCAACATGCACGTCGACGACGGTGAGTTCGTGTTCATCGTAGGTCATTCCGGCGCCGGAAAAACGACCATGATGAAGCTCCTCCTGCGCGAGGAGAAGCCGTCGAGCGGTTCGATTATCGTCGGCAAATACGACCTTGCGAACATGCCTAACCGAAAGGTGGCGTACTACCGCCGCGAGCTCGGCGTAGTGTTCCAGGACTTCCGCCTCTTCCCCGACAAGACCGTGTACGAGAACGTTGCGTTCGCAATGCACGTTATCGGTACTCCGCAGAAAATCATCAAAAAGAAGGTTCCCGCAATTCTCAACACCGTAAACCTCGGTCAGAAGATGGGCAACTTCCCGCGTGAGCTTTCCGGCGGTGAACAGCAGAGAGTTGCGCTTGCGCGTGCCCTCGCAAACAACCCGAAATACATAATCGCAGACGAGCCTACGGGTAACATCGACCCGAAAATGAGTATCGAGATCATGAACCTCCTGCTCAAGATTAACAGACTCGGCAAGACGGTTATCGTGGTTACCCACGAAAAAGGACTCGTTGACTACTATCAGCAGAGAGTCATCATGCTGAAGGACGGCCGCATCGTTGATGACAGAGTAGGAGGTATGTTCAAATGAACAAGTCTTACAGTCCGCTCTATTTCATCGGTCAGGCTCTCAAGGGTCTGTGGCGCAACGGCGTAATGACGTTCGCGTCGGTCGCCGTGCTTATCAGCTGTCTCGTGGTCATGGGCGTCTTCTCACTCCTCGTCATCAACATTGACGTAAACCTCGAGAAGCTCGCACTCATGAATCAGGTAGTCGCATTCGTCGACTTCGATGCCTCCGAGGAGGAGGTTGACACCATTGAGCGTCAGATATGGTCGCTCGACAACGTAAAAGAGGTCACTCACGTAACGAAGGACCAGTCTCTCGAGGACATGAAGGCGCAGTCCGAGGATTACGCCGGACTCTTCGACGACATGACCGGCACGAACAACCCCCTCTCCGATTATTTCGTTATCGAATACGACAACGTGGAGGGGCTCTCCGAGCTTTCCTTCCGCGTAAACCAGATTGACGGCATCCGCAAGATTAACCAGAGACAGGACCTCGCAACGAAAATCGAGAACCTCAAGAACGGCGTTCTCATGATTTTCATCTGGTTCCTCGTAATTCTGCTTGCGGTTTCCATATTCATCATCGTCAACACCATCAAGCTCTCGGTATACGCGAGACGCCACGAGATTACGGTAATGAGATACGTCGGTGCGACGGGTTGGTTTATTGCCCTGCCGTTCGTCATCGAGGGTGTCATCATGGGTCTCGTCTCCGGTATCGCCGGCTTCTTCATCGAGTGGTACGCATACCACTACGTTGAAAAGATGGTGGAAAACGGTTCCCTCTCCATGATATCGGTGCTTAAGTTTGCCGATATCACTCCCATCGTGCTTGCGGGCTTCATTGTCGTAGGTATCCTCACCGGTATAGTCGGTAGTGTGGTATCCCTCGGCAAGTACGCGAAGGCGTAAGACATACGAAAGGAACTTATATGAAAAAATCACGCAAGAAGGTACTGTCCCTTCTGTCGCTTGCCGCAGCAGCCGTTATTCTCATAGCGTCTCAGGCAGGCTCGACCGTATCTCTCGCCGCCGACGTGAACGATTCGAACGTTCAGTCGCTCGAGAGCCAGATAGCACAGCTTCAGTCACAGCAGTCCGAGCTGCTTAACACCATCAATGCTCTTGAAAACGAGGAAAAGTCGACTCAGGCATACAAGGAGCAGATGGACTACCTCGCAACGGTCACCGCAACCAAGATGTATCTTGCTCAGGACCTTATCTCCGAGCTTGACACCAAAATCGAGGACACCGAAGGCAAGCTTGCCGCCGCCGAGTCCAACATCGAGGAGACGAGAGCAAAATGCATCGAGCGTCTCCGTTACAGTCAGGAAAACGGCAGAGTCACCGACCTTGAGCTTCTGCTTGATTCGAAGGGTCTCTCCGACTTTCTGACACGGCTTGACAAGGTAGCCGCAATGATGGACTACGACCGTGCTCTTATGAAGAGCTACACGGCGGAGAAGGAAAACCTCGAATCGTACAAAGAAACTCTTGAGGCATCGAAGTCGGCGCAGAACG
>JAZUGD010000094.1:0-3699 GCA_045641025.1 Eubacteriales bacterium | reverse complement strand
AATTTGTCTTCCTAAGACCGCTTGGCCTCCGACTTTCTTGACCGTGAGACGGGAGGCGCGATTATCGTGGCGACGGACAAGCGCACGGCGGCATATCTGTCGGACGCGGTACGCGAGCACAAAATCAAAAAGGAATACCTTGCCGCAGTCGGCGGTATTCCCGATAGCCCGAACGGTACGTACACCGACCTTCTTTTCCGCGATGCGAAAAAGAACAAAAGCTACGTCGTTGACCGTGAGAGGAGAGGTGTGAAAAAAGCGTCGCTTGATTACACCGTGCTCGGAGTGACGGACGGCGCGTCGCTTGTGCGCGTACTCCTGCACACCGGACGGACGCACCAGATTCGCGTACAGTTCTCGCACCGCGGCATGCCTCTGCTCGGCGACTCACGCTACGGAAGCCGCGTACGCTGTCCCATGGCACTGTGGTCGCACTCTCTTGAGTTTGAGACGGAGGACGGCGAGACGGTGAGCGTCAAGTCGTACCCGCCCGCAAGCGAGCCGTGGACATACTTCAGTTTACAGTGACCCAATAGACACCGTACAATGAAATCCATCCCGACGGATGGGATAAATCCGTGCGCTCTGCGGATGAAATCGCCCGCAGCGATGAAATCCGCCCCGACGGCGGAAGAGTGGATTTTATAAATCACAAAAGCCTGCTGAAAATCAGCAGGCTTTCTGTTTTAGAAATTGCAGGTGCCGGTTCCCGGGACGAAGGATTCGCAGTCGGTGCACTTGATTTCGGTAGGCTCGGACTCGTGAGTGCCTACGCGGATTTTGTTCAGCGCACAGAAGTTGCCGTCGCAGGAATGGTTCGCGCACTGTACTACGGTGCACTCGATACAGTCGTTCTTGAAATTTTTATCCATTTTCATGTCCTTTCGGTAAATATTCGAGCGGTTGCTCCTTTACTATTATTTACCGACGGGGACGGATTATTCATACTGCTCAAGCGCGCGGCGCAGATCGCCTTTTATCTCCTCCGCCATATCGTCGGGCGAGAGAATCGTGACGCTCGGCGCAAACCCCTTCGCAAAGTGGATTATCGACATCTTCGCGGCGTACACGTTTACCTCGACCGAGGCTTCGTCCTCCTTGCCGAAGGTGACGTCACTGCCGAACATTTCGATAACCTCGCTTATGAGGTAGCGGGCTATGCGAAGCTTTGCGTGACGGTTTTCGTCGGCGTACATATACGGCGACTTTTTCATATACTCCGCAACGTCAAGGGGGTTACCGTCGGAGCGGTCAAGACTCTCGAACGGACGCACCTTATCCTTGAGGATTTTGGCGTTTCTTATACGGTCGATACGGTAGTTTGCGATTCTGTCGTGTCCGTCAAGGCTGCAGATGAGGTAATATTTGCCGTCGCGCGCGACTATCTGGTACGGGCTTACGACGTATTCCTCGCTGCCGTCGCTTCTCTTGCGCGGGTACTGCTTTTTGTCTGTACGGTATTCGAGATATTTGAACGAGACCTTGTGCTTTTTCGATATCGCCTCGTCGAGCACTTCAATATTAAGGAAGATATCCTGATTCGCGCCCTTGTCGATTTTATCGAGACGGTCACGGGCGATATGCTTCATTCTCGTGCGGAAGTAGACGTTCGAGAGTCCCTCGAGCTTTTCCACCATTTCGCGGCACTGATTCTTCGGCACGTGGCGCGAGAACATAAGTCCGTCTATAAGCAGGCAGAGCTCGCCGTCGGTAAACGGACGCACAACGTAGAAGTTCGAGTACATTTCGCTTTCCTCAAACGTTTCGCTTCCGTCGGGATTTTTCACCGGTACGCGGCGCACGGATACGTCGTAACGGATATCGATTCCGCCGAAGCGCTCGCCGAACTCGATGAGCTCCTCGAGGTTGCGCTTGACCGACTTGCGGTCGACCGTCATGTCGTACTTTGTACGAAGAAGATCCTCAATATCCTTCTGCGAAAGCTTGTGGTCCGCATCCGAATATTTGTTGAGAATGTCGAGCACGTAAATGATGAGCAGTTTTTTTGCCTGTTTTTCTGCCACGTTAATCGCCCCTTTCGCAATATCATTATATCACTTACGGGTTTATTATACAATAGGGCGTGGGTTATTTTTCGGACATCTTCGAGAAAATTCGGAATGCGGAATTCGGAATGCGGAATGCGGAATGCGGAATTTTTCAGGCACAAATGAAACAAACCGATATTTACGGTTCGCATCTCTCCTTCCGTCATCCTCGCAATGCTCGGATGCCACCTTCCTCGTCAGAGGAAGGCATAAAATTTATATTTTACAGTTTTTTACAGACATACAGTAAACCTATAAATGCCGCATACTGAATGCTGAATGCTGAATGCTGAATGCTTAAAACAGAAAACCGTCCGAACGGACGGTTTAATTGTTTTATTTAAGGAATCCGCTTATTATCTGTTCCTCGGCTTCCTTTTCGGTAAGGCCGAGCGTCATGAGCTTCATAAGCTGTTCTCCGGCGATTTTGCCGATTGCCGCCTCGTGAATGAGCGAGGCGTCGACGGAGTTTGCGTTGACTCTCGGCTCGGCGGATACGGTGGCTCTGTCCATAACTATGGCGTCGCACTCGGTATGACCGGCGCACGCGCAGTTGCCGTTTACCTCGGAGACGAAATACTGCTTTGATTCGTCTCTTGCAACGGAACGGGACACGACCTTGACGGACGAGCCCTCTCCGTTGAGGTCAACGTTAAAGCGCGTAGTTGCGGTCTGTCTGCCGTGAGTCATTATCTTTTCGGTAACGATGAGCGTTGCGCCGGCGGCAAGATCGCCCTCGGTGAGTCTGTCGGTTGAGTCGACTCCCTTAATCTGCACGCTGTCCATTTCGAGATATGCGTTCTCGTCAAGGTGAACGACGGTTTTGGGGTTCATTATCCTCTCACCGGTTCCCTCGCCCGAGCCGTAATGCTTCTCTACGTATTTGACTCTTGCACCCTTGCCTACGTGGAACTCGTGTATGCCGTCGTGCTCGGACGACGCGTCGCCCGCGTTGTGGATGCCGCATCCTGCGACGATTACGACGTCGGCACCCTCGCCGATGAAGAAATCGTTATATACGGCTTCCTTCAGCCCCGCCTCGGAAATGACGACGGGAATGTGTACGCTCTGCTTCTTTGCGCCCGGTTTTACGGTAATATCTATGCCGAGGCCGTTTTCCTTGGGTACGATTTCGATATCCTCGGTGCTTCGTCTTCCCGCGCTTACACCGTTTGCTCTTATATTGTACGCACCCTCGGGTACCTCGTGGAGACCCGCGATGTTTTCAAGTAAATCCTTCTGTATCTTGTCCATAGCTGCCTCACACGGTCTTCTTCAGAATATCGCACACGTCGGAGCCGCGGAAGAGACCGGGAAGCACCTCTTCCTTCGTACCGTCCGCCGTAATCTCACCGTCGGTGATGACGACGATACGGTCGGCGATGTTGAGGATTCGCTCCTGATGCGAAATTATAACGATGTTGCCGCGAAGAGTGTCGCGCATGTTCTCGAACACCTTGATGAGGCTTGAGAACGACCACAGGTCGATTCCCGCCTCGGGCTCGTCGAATACGGTGACGCCCGTTGCACGTGCGAGCACGGTCGCTATCTCGATACGCTTGAGCTCACCGCCCGAAAGAGAGGCGTTGACCTCGCGGTTTATATAGTCTCTCGCACAAAGTCCCACCTCCGAAAGATAGGCACACGCCTC
>JAZUGD010000093.1:0-3836 GCA_045641025.1 Eubacteriales bacterium | reverse complement strand
GAAGTTGTCGGTATCCTCGTAGTAGATGACGGTTGCGGGGATTACCTTGAGGATTCCGTAATAGTATCCGTTGTATGCGGCAAGGTCTGCGGATGCATCGTTTGCATATCTTACGGCATAAACGAAGGTTTCAACACCGCTCATTTCCATGCCGTTCAGAGTGTACTCAACCTTACCGTTTCTGATTGCGGCGGTACCGAAGTCACCGCTTGCGGTCAGTGCATAGTCTGCGGAGAGAGCGGCAGACTTTGCGGGTGCCTCGCTGCCCTTCTTAAGGCCTGCGAGAGTACCGTAGTTACCGAACATATCGTTCGCAAGAACGCTTACGTCTACGGGAATACCGTAGTCGATTACGACAGTGTCTGCTACTGCGCCGATTTCGAACATGACTGCGAACCATACCGTGGTATGAGTGTACTCGTAGTCGGGATTCGATACGCTTCTTGCGGTAGTGTATTCACTGCCGTTGTAGCCGGTTACGTAGGTGGTGTCCTTAAGGCCTGCGGCACCCATGATTTCCCAGCCGCTTCCTTCTCCGCCGGAGGTGATATTGATTGCATATGCAGCCTCACTGTCGAAGAGTGAGTAGCCTTCGGGGAGGAAGGAGCTTGCAAACACGTCAAGGTCGGCAAACTCCTCACTGCTGTTGAGGAGCACGGTCTCGGTCTGGGGAGTGGTTACGGGAATCATGTTGGCGAACGTACCCGTCTGTCCGGTGGACTTGTTGACGATTACGTTGCCGGCTGCGTCAACGAGGTAGAAGCCGTAGCTTACGTTTGCCTCGCCCCAAGGCATTACGGGAGATACCGTATCCCTGTGTGCATCGTTGCCGAGCCAGTTGGTGTAGTAAAGGGTTGCGGATTCGTTGGTCGGGTAAGAGCCGCCCTCGAGCGTACCCTCCATCGAGCCTTCCAGATATACGTAGTACTCAAGCACGAATTCCTTGTTGTTGATGGTACCGATGTTCCACCGGAAGGATTCGGGACCTACCTCAACGCCGTTTACGGTTACCGCTACGGGGTTCGTGTTGTAGTAGAAGTTCTTCGCGATGATTACGCCGTCTGACATAATGTTGACGGTGTCACCGGAATAAGCCTCGGTACCGTCCGCATTGAAGGTGACGGTTTCAAGCACCTCTGCTTCACCGTAGCGCTTACCGATATCCTCATCGGTAACAAGGTGACCGTTTACGGTCTTGCCGAAGTCGGATGCTTTATAAGTATCGTAGGTAAGGATTCTTACCTGAGGAGTGATACCGTGGTCTGCAAGAGCTACTGCCTTGTCGCTTCCTGCGTTAACGACGGACGCAAGCTGGAGGTTGTATGCATTGCCCATCGTGTCTTCGAAGTAAGCGTTGGTAGCCGCCTGCTTGATAGCCTGAGAAATCTGAGTGAACGCATCGTTAACACGCTTCTGTACGTCACCGGATTCCTCGTCATTTCCCTGAACCTTGAAGAAATGGTCTGCATCGGTTGCGGTTCTCGAAATAGCCGTTTCAATCGTGGACGCGTCTACCTGCTTGTCGTCGTAGAGGCAGAAGCCGATTGAATATACGGTTGCGCCGAGGCCCTTTACCGTGTACATGTAATCCTTGCCGGAGATTTTGGTACCGCCCGGGAAGGAGGTATTGCTCGTCGAGATTACCTCGAAGGTCTCGTCGGTCGAGCCCTTGATGGCATCAGCCATACGGTGGGTGTTGTTGGTCCCTGCGTTGTAGAAGTACTTGTGCTTTGTGTTCGAGTTTACAATCGAAGAAGGATCGGTAAGGTCCGCGCCGATTCTCACGGTAACTGCATTATCGCTGCCGGAAACCGTAACGTTCTTACCTGTAATCCACGAGTTCCAGTTCTTCGTGCTTGAATTACTCGTGAAGTAGTTGTACTGGTACGGTGCACCGTCGGACATGAATATTACGTAAAGGTCACGGTTTATGCCCGCTGCCTCGTTCTGCTCGGTTATGGCATAAGCAAGACGGTAAATGGTATCAAACGCGTAGTCGAAGTTGGTACCGCTCTTTACCGTTACCTTGTTAACGAGAGCCGTAATATCGTTGTCGGTATAAGTACCTACCTGTATGAATGCGGATGCATTGATATTGGAAGCGCTTGCCTTACCTGCATTGGGTCCGGTAAATACAGACGCATCAATGGAGGAGGTGCTCGCATTATTACCCACGCGGTCGTTCGTGGAATCTATCGTGGTATAGCCGTTGAAGTCCGCCATTGCAAGACGGATATCGGGGGAGGAGCCGTCCTCGTTCTCTTCCGTGAACGCTTTAAGCATGTTGGTAAGAGATTTACGCAGATAGTCGATTCTCTGATTGCCGGCAGAAGCGTTAGTGGAACCGGCGCGTGCGCCGTACTTCATCGACGAGGAGGTATCAAGCATTACGATAACGTCGACGCCCTTGGGAGCGGGAACGCCGGACGCGGTAAGCTCGACCTTGGCTACGCCGGTCTCGTCGAAGTCGATACCGTTAGCGGTTTTACCTACCTTAACGGAACCGCCGTCGGGATACTCGGGATAGTCGTTCTCTTCCGGTCTCGGTACGACGTGAAGAGTGAAGGCTTCAGGTGCGGTCATGCCCGCATATGTCACGGTAAGACCTGCATAATCTCCTACGGTCTTAAGGTCAAGACCGCTGCCGCTGAGCATGTCGGTGGTGATATTGACAAACTCGTCTTCATATCCGCCGTTATACGATACGCGGAGTCTTGCTCCGGTATTCTTCTCGTTTGCGGTTTTCGGGTCTCTGATTACGGTACCCTCATTGTCTACAATCGCAACGGAGGTTACGGTCTTTGCAACGAAGGAAATGGTAACGGTACCTACGGTTTTACCTTCCGCGGTAACGGTATACGTCACTCTGCCCGCTCTCGTCGGGTTAGCCGTACCGGTGAGAGTATACTCTGCGCTCTCCGCATGAGTACCGTTTTTATCGTCGGCTTTTATAACGGAAAGATTGTTTCTGACGTATTCCTTAACGGCAGCATCGTTTGCGAATTCGTTCGTGCTGAATTCCGTTTTACCGGTATAATTCATACCGAGGTAGTATACGCCGGACGCCGACGGACGCATAATCGCCCAGCGGCTGCGCGCCTGAGAGGACGCACCGGTGGAGCTGCCGGTAGCATAGCCGGCATAGGTCTGGCTATACTGACTGAGGTGATAGTTCGAGGTACCCTTGGGATTTACAAGGGTAATCGAGCTCGTGGTACCGGTGTTTTCGGTATATCTTCCGTTTATGGTCCAGGTGTATCTGTAACCGAGGATGTAGTTTCTGCTGCATCTGAGAGAGGTAACGGGCACAAGAGTACCGTTATTATCGTAATAGTAACCGTCAACATTATAGTTGCCGCCGTTGTTATACGAAACGGTAACCTCGGTATCACAGTCACCGATATCCCAGTATCCCGCACTCAGATACGTGGGAAGCACACGGGTGGCGGTATTGGTAACGGACACTCTGCCGTTTGCGATGCTGAGATACTTTCCGCTCGGGTCTTTGAAGTATACGGCATCACCGTCTTTAACAACCGTCCATTTGGTTGCTCCGCCTTCCGTAGTGACAAGCGTAAGGCTGTTGCCGGTGCCCGACGCGGTATTCGTAAGATACCTCGCGGAACCGTTCAATTTGATGATGATTACGTCGCCGTTTTCAATAGAGTCTACAGCGGAATATCCGCCTGCATTCTCTACCGAAACCCACGTGTAACCATCATACTCGCCGTCTGCAAGTACTGCAAAGGGCAGTACGGACACAATCATCAGAACGGCAAAAGTCGGATCGTAGCCATGTCGTTCTGTGAGCCAAGGAGTTGGCACAATAATTTGTC
>JAZUGD010000092.1:0-2605 GCA_045641025.1 Eubacteriales bacterium | reverse complement strand
GAACGACATGGCTACGATCCGACTTCTGCAAAGAAGGCAGAGACGACAACCCCGAATCTGTTCAGTTCCTCGGCAAGGAGAGACGCATCAAGTTCACTCCCGAAGAGAAGGAAAAGCAGTGGGAATTCACCATCAAGATGTACTGCATCATCAAGGACCTCATTAACGGCAACAAGAACCTGCCCGCAGGATTTGAGGAAGAGACCGTCGGTCACAATGCGATTGCCGCCGGCTTCCAGGGTCAGAGACAGTGGACCGACCATTGGCCGAACTGCGACTATCCCGAGGCGGTTCTTAACTCCTCCTTCGACTTCACCGGCAAGAAGGAGCCCATCACTTTTGCTACCGAAAACGATATTCTGAACGGTCTCGGAATGCTCTTCATGAGACTTCTCACCAACCGTGCACAGATTTTCGCTGACGTTCGTACCTTCTGGTCGCCCGAGGCTACCAAGAGAGTTACCGGCTACGATCTTACCGGACGTGCTGCCGAGAACGGCGGTATCATTCACCTGCTCAACTCCGGTGCGGCTTGCCTTGACGCTTGCGGCGAGTGCGTTGACGAGAACGGCGAGCACACCATGAAGGAATGGTGGAACGTTACCGACGAGGATATCAAGAAGATGACCGACGCTACCGTTTGGTGCGAGGCAGGCTTTGATAACTTCAGAGGCGGCGGATTCTCCAGCCACTTCACCACGAGAGCCGAAATGCCCGTTACGATGATAAGACTTAACCTTGTCAAGGGTCTCGGACCGGTCGTACAGATAGCAGAGGGCTGGACCGTTAACCTTCCCGACGACGTATCCGACACTCTTATGGAAAGAACGAACCCGACCTGGCCCTGCACCTGGTTCACTCCCAGATGCGACGGTAAGGAAGGCAGCCCGTTCAAGACCGCATACGACGTTATGGCTAACTGGGGTGCAAACCACGGTGCCATCAGCTACGGTCACATCGGTGCAGACCTCATCACGATGCTCTCGATGCTCCGTATTCCCGTAAGCATGCACAACGTTCCCGAATCCGAAATCTTCCGCCCGAACGCCTGGAACCTCTTCGGCATGGACAAGGAAGGTCAGGACTACCGCGCTTGCGCAACCTACGGACCTCTTTACAAGACTGTTAAATAAATATGATTTGTTTCGGCTCCCGCGAAAACGGGAGCCGAAACTGAAACGGAGAAAATTATGGAAAAACGCGTACTTGCGATGGACTTCGGCGCTTCAAGCGGCCGTGCTATCATCGGTCACTTTGACGGAGAGACCGTATCTCTCGAAGAGGTACACCGCTTTACGAACGACCCCGTAAGAGTCGGCGGTACGTTTTACTGGGACGTGCTTCGTCTTTATCGCGGTATCACCGAGGGACTCATGAAAGCCAAAGCCGCCGGCGGTGTTTCGAGCATAGGTATCGATACGTGGGGCGTTGACTTCGGTATTATCGGGAAGGACGGCGCACTCGCCGAGAACCCCGTGCACTACCGCGACTCCCGTACCGACGGCATGGTTGAGGAATCGGAGAAAATTCTCCCGCGTGAGGAGCTTTATTCTCTCACCGGTACGCAGATAATGCAGATTAACACGGCGTTCCAGCTTCTCTCTCTCAAGAAGAACCGTCAGGATGCGCTCGAGGGAGCCGGTACGCTTCTTATGATGCCCGACCTGTTCTCGTATTTCCTTACCGGAATCAAATACGCAGAGCGCTCCGCCGCGTCCACCACACAGCTTTACGACCATTACAGCGGAACATGGTCCGACGAGGTTATTGAAAAATTCGGACTTCCCCGCTCCGTTTTTCCGAAGGTCGTTCCCGCAGGTACGGTCGTAGGCAAGCTGACCGACGCCGTATGCAGGGAGCTTGACGTTCCCGCAATAGACGTTGTTGCGGTATGCGGTCACGACACGCAGTCCGCTATGGTTGCGGTTCCCGCAAAGGAAGACGAATTTGCATTCCTCAGCTGCGGCACTTGGGGGCTCCTCGGCTGTGAGCTTGACTCGCCCGTTATCACGAAGGAATCGTTTGAGGGCGAAATCACGAACGAGGCTTCCTTCGGCGGCAAGACGTCGTTCCTGCGCAACATCACGGGTCTGTGGGTACTTCAGGAGAGCCGCAGACAGTGGATTCGCGAAGGCAAGGAATACTCTTTCCGTGAGCTTGAAGAAATGGCGAACGAGTCCGCTCCTTTCGCTTCGTTCATCGACCCCGATGCAAAGCAGTTCGGTGTTGACGGAGACCTTCCCACGGCTATTCGCGAATACTGCAGAGAAAGCGGACAGCACGTACCCGAAACCGTCGGCGAGGTCGTACGCTGCATATACGAGTCTCTTGCCATGAAGTGCAGAAGCGCGCTTACGAAGCTTGAGGAAATCACCGGACGTAAATATCCCGCACTCTACGTTGTCGGCGGCGGCTCGAAAGACCTGACGCTGATGAAGGCTCTTGCGTGCGCCTGCGGTCGTCCCGTTTACGCGGGGCCGAGCGAGGCTACGGCTCTCGGCAACATTGCGGTTCAGCTTATCGCCACGGGTGACATTCCCGACGTCAAGGCTGCGAGAGAAATTATAATCAAATCCGAAAACGTCAAGACGGTCCTTCCCGAGAA
>JAZUGD010000091.1:0-6659 GCA_045641025.1 Eubacteriales bacterium | reverse complement strand
CGCAGTCCGTTTTCATAAAACTTATTTTGCAAGCATGCTTGCGATCTCGTCGCCGAAGTTGTCTTCCTTCTTCTCGAGACCTTCGCCCATTTCGTAAAGAACGAAGCTGTCAACCTTGATTTCGCCGCCGAATTCCTTAGCGGTTGCTTCAACGTACTTGCCTACGGTCATGCCGTCATCCTTGACGTATGCCTGGTCGAGGAGGCAAACTCTCTCGTAGAACTTGCCGAGCTTACCGAGAACCATCTTTTCGAGGATGGCGTCGGGCTTGTTGGCGTTCTTTTCGTCGTTCTTGATGGTGTTGAGGATAACCTGCTTCTCTTCCTCGATTGCGCTGTCGGGAACCTGGCACTTGCATACGTAAGTCGGGGGGTTACCTGCTGCGATCTGAAGAGCGATGTTCTTTGCGAACTCAGCAAAGCCTGCGTTGTTCTTAGCGGTATCGTCAGCGGTGAACTTAACGATAACGCCTGCGGCGCCGCCGCCGTGTACGTAAGTGGAGGTGATACCCTCAACGAGCACGAAACGGCGAACGCTCATGTTCTCGCGGATAACGGAACCGATGAGCTCCTTGAGCTTATCTTCAACGGTAAGACCTGCCTCGAAGTCGAGAGCGAGGAGTGCGGGAACGTCAGCGGGCTTATTTGCGATGATAACCTTCTCGATACCCTTAACGAACGCCTTGAATACGTCGTTCTTGGTAGCGAAGTCGGTCTCGGTGTTAACTTCTACCATAACGGCACAGTCGCCGTCAACCATGATGTCAACGACACCCTCTGCAGCGATTCTGTCTGCCTTCTTAGCGGCACCTGCAAGTCCTCTTTCACGGAGGATCTTCGCTGCCTCGTCGAAGTCGCCGTTAGCCTCGGTAAGTGCCTTCTTGCACTCCATCATGCCGGCATTGGTCTTTGCACGGAGTTCGGATACCATTTTTGCGGTAATAGCTGCCATTTTATATTACTCCTGTCTTTTTATTTTAATTAAAAATTACTCAGCGTCCTCAGCGTCTTCTGCTTCGGTCTTCTCTGCGTCAGCCTCGGTGAGCTGCTCGCCCTGCTTACCCTCGATAACTGCGTCTGCGATTACGGAGGAGATAAGGCGGATTGCGCGGATAGCGTCGTCGTTGCCGGGGATTACGTAGTCGGCATCGTCGGGATCGCAGTTGGTATCAACGATGGCGATTACCGGAATACCGAGTTTCTTTGCCTCGAGAACTGCGTTGTGCTCTTTTCTCGGGTCAACGATGAAGATTGCGGACGGAAGTCCTTCCATGGTCTTGATACCGCCGAGGTTTCTCTCGAGGTTAGCCATTTCCTTCTGGAGACCTGCTACTTCCTTCTTGGGAAGCATATCGAAGGTGCCGTCTTCCTGCATCTTTTCAAGAGAGTTGAGACGGTTGATACTGGTCTTGATGGTCTTGTAGTTGGTGAGCATACCGCCGAGCCAACGTACGTTTACGAAATACTGACCGCATCTCTCAGCTTCCTCACGGATAGCGTCAGCGGCCTGCTTCTTGGTACCTACGAAAAGGATGGTGCCGCCCTGTGCGGATACTTCACGAGCGAACATATAAGCCTCTTCGAACTTCTTGATGGTCTTCTGAAGGTCGATGATGTAGATGCCGTTACGCTCGGTGAAGATGTACTCAGCCATCTTCGGGTTCCAACGTCTGGTGTGGTGTCCGAAATGAACACCTGCTTCGAGAAGCTGCTTGATAGAAACGATAGACATGTTTATGTCCTCCGGTTTTCCCACCATTGCCTATGACCGCAACCGCCGCGGAAACGTCCGCTTGCCGCGGGTCTTTATTACCCGGAGCGACGGCACCGGCAGTCATTTTGTGGCAAATGTGTGTAATATTTGATATGCGTACCGCATACCGATACATTATATCACAGAGGTTTTGTAAACGCAAGCACGAATATTAAATTAACAAAATGTTTACAATTATGTTTTGGACTTATCCTTTTTCGAGCAGTCCTCCCCCTTAACCTCTACGAGAATCGTATCCCGACCTATTCTGACGATTTTATCCCACGGGACGCACGTCTCGCCCCACCTTCCCCCTCTGCCCCTGCCGAAAAACGTCCGGCAGCCGGTATAAAGCGCACATATTTTACCGCACGACGCGTCAACCTCAAGGTCGGATATATAGCCGAGGCACGAGCCGTCGCAAATGCTTATTACTTCCTTTTGCCGCAGTTCGTCGAATCTGCATGACATTATCATCACCTCACACCATTATATGATGATAACAAAGAAAAATGCGGGAGGCATAATGCCTCCCGCATAACCCTGCGGAAATTACTCGGCAGCGTATACGCTGACCTGCTTGCGACCGCCTGCGATGTGCTCGAACTTAACCTTACCGTTTACAAGTGCAAACAGAGTATCGTCGGAGCCGCGGCCTACGTTATTACCGGGATGAATGTGAGTTCCTCTCTGGCGAACGATGATGTTGCCGGCGAGAACGTTCGCGCCGTCAGCCTTCTTGACACCGAGTCTCTTGGATTCGCTGTCTCTGCCGTTCTTGGTGGAACCTACGCCCTTTTTATGAGCGAAAAACTGTAATCCGATATTAAGCATTTTCAGACTCTCCTATCTTTTAATTTAGTGTGTTTCGTCTTCGTCGTCAACGACGTCGACCTCAAGAAAATCGTAATACTCTTCGACCAGGTCGTTCAGCTGGTAGAAATACCCCTGAAGAAGACCGCCTATCGCAAAACGCTTTTTCTCGTCGTCCTCGAATTCGGGGAGCGCGCCCTTTGCGGTTACGGAAATCCTCGTGGCACCGTCGTCGACCGTGTAGTCGATGTCTGACGCATACGATATTTCAACGGTGTTTACGATAAGCATCGTCATCGCCGAGAGTGCCGCGCAGAGAACGTCGTCTCCCGCTTCACCGTATCCGGTGTGACCCTGCTCCTCGAACCCGTAGAATATCCCGTCACGACGGCGAAACACTATACGTGTCATCAGCCGTTGATCTTGTCTATCTGAACCTTGGTGTAAGCCTGTCTGTGACCGATCTTACGCTTTTCGTTCTTCTTGGGCTTGTAGGTCATTACGTAGATTTTCTTGCCCTTACCGTTCTTAACAACGGTAGCGTTAACGCTTGCGGATGCAACGGTAGGAGTGCCTACTACGGTACCTGCATCGGACGATACAACGAGAACCTTATCAAAGGTTACGGTTGCGCCTTCCTCTACATCGAGTTTTTCTACGAAGATAACGTCACCTTCGCAAACTTTGTACTGCTTTCCGCCGGTTTCAATTACTGCGAACATTAAACAGCACCTCTCTTTCTTTGTGAGATCGCTGTGACGGGTAGACATAAGTCGTTTGGGACCCGGCGCCATGCGTCAGCAGATATTATATCACGGGGGTTATGCAATGTCAATAGGAAATTACGGATTTTTTCAGAACATGGAAATCTGTTCCGTTCCCTCAAAGCCGTCGGTTTCGGGTGCTTCCTCCTTCGGCTTTTCCGCTGCCTTTGCGGCGGGTGCGGGAGCCTCGGAGACGTTTTGCGGGATGAGGGTGAGCTGGTCGGTCTCCGTCAGCCCGTCGAGGACGTGGTTGCGGCGGAGAATGTCAATGACCGAGCGGGATGCGCGCGAGCTTGCGCGCAGGTCGTCTACCGACGTAATCTCGTGGTCGCGGCACGCTTCCATGAGGCTTATCGCCGCGTTCTCTCCGAGACCCGGCAAAGACGAGAACGGCATACGAATCGCGCCGTTTTCGGGCAGATACTTCGACGCGTGGGAATGCTTCAGGTCTACGGGCAGGAATTTATATCCGCGCGTCAGGCACTCGTCCACTATCTGGAGTGCGTCGAACGTTGCCGATTCCTTCTGCGTTGCCTTCGTACCGAGGTCACGTATCTCCTTCATCGTGTCACGCACGAACTTCGGACCCTTGCCGACTATTTCGGCGTCGAAGCCGTCGGGTGCGGCGGTAAGGTATGCGGCGTAGAACTCGACGGGATAGTATATCTTATACCAGCCGAGTCTTATCGCGTCGATGACGTACGCGGCGGCGTGCGCCTTCGGGAACATGTAACGAATCTTCTGAAGGGAGTCTATGTACCACTGCGGTACGTCGTGCTCGTGCATCGCATCCTGCATTTCCTGCGGGATGGTCGCGCCCTTCTTGTTCTTGCGGACGAACTCCATTATCTTGAAGGCAAGTCCCTTCTCGAGCCCGTACTGATGTATAAGGGTCATCATGATGTCGTCACGGCATCCGATAACCTCGGAAATCGTGCACGTGCCGCTTGAGATAAGGTCGTCCGCGTTGCCCTCCCAGCAGCCCGTACCGTGGGTAAGTCCGGATATCTGCAGAAGGTCGGCGAAGTTTTTCGGTTTTGCCTTGAGAAGAATACCGCGGATAAAGCGGGTACCCATCTCGGGAAGCGCAAGCGTGCCGTTGTGCGCCTCGTAGAGGTCGTTCGGTCCGAGTCCTATTGATTCACACGAGGTAAAGAGCTGGTACACCTTGGGGTCGGACATGGGAACGTCGAGCACGCTCGTTCCCGTGTACTCCTCGAGTCTCTTGTACTTCGTCGGAATATCGTGGCCGAGTATATCGAGCTTAAGTATCGTATCGTGCAGATACTTGAACTCGAAGTGGGTCGTAATTATATGGGAGTCGGGGTGGTCGGCGGGGTGCTGTACCGGTGCGAAGTCGGTAATGTCGTACTCCTGCGGCACAACGATGATGCCGCCCGGATGCTGACCGGTGGTACGCTTTACTCCGACGATGCCGGAGATAAGACGCTCCATTTCGGCACGGTTGACCGAGATTCCCTTCCCCTCGAGATATTTCGCAACGTAACCGAACGCGGTCTTATCGGCAAGGGTACCGATGGTACCCGCCTTGAAGGCTTTTCCTTTACCGAAAAGCACCTCGGTGAACTTGTGCGCGTCCGCCTGAACGTCGCCGGAGAAGTTAAGGTCTATATCGGGCGTTTTATCGCCGTTGAAGCCGAGGAAGGTCTCAAACGGGATATCGTGGCCGTTTCTCTCAAGCTCGTGACCGCACCGCGGGCACTTCTTTTCGGGAAGGTCGAAGCCGGAGCCTATCGAGCCGTCGTCGATGAATTCGGAATAGCGGCATTCGGGGCAGCGATAATGGGGCGGCAGAGGATTTACCTTCGTGATACCCGCCATCGTTGCGACGAAGGACGAGCCTACGGAGCCTCGTGAACCTACCTGATATCCCTTCGCCTCGCTGTTGTCAACGAGCTTACGGGCGATTATGTACATTATTGCAAAGCCGTTGCCGATGATGGGGCCGAGCTCTCTCTTCAGTCGGTTTTCGACTATTTCGGGGAGCGGGTCACCGTACAGCTCTTTCGCCAGCTTGTAGCAGTTGTCGGTCAGCTCCTCCTCCGCGCCGTCGATATGCGGCGGGTAGAAGCCCTCCGGTATCGGACGTACCTTCTCGACCATATCGGCGATTGCGTTCGGCGCGTTGATAACGACGCTGCGGCAGTCCTCCTCGCCGAGATATTCGAATTCGGCGAGCATTTCGTCGGTCGTGCGGAAGTAAAGCCTCGAGTCGCGGTCGTAATCCGAGAATTTCATTCCCGCGAGGATTATGCGGCGATAGATACCGTCCTCCTCGTCGAGGTAGTGCGCGTCGCACGTTGCCACGACGGGGATGCCCAGCTTCCGTCCGAGCTCGACTATGCGGCGATTGAGGTTTTTCAGTCCTTCGTCGTCCGGCACCTTGCCCTCGTCCACGAGGAAGCCGTTGTTCGAGAGCGGCTGAATTTCGAGGTAATCGTAGAATTTGGCGATTTCCTCTATTTCCGCCTGCGGCTTATTGTCAAGCATTGCGCGGAAAAGCTCGCCCGGTTCGCAGGCGCAGCGGATTATCAGCCCCTCTCTGTGCTCCATGAGCACGGTTTTGGGTATACGCGGATGCTTTCTGTAATATTTAAGGTAAGAATCGGAGACGAGTTTATATAGATTCTTGAGTCCCGTCTGGTTCTTAACGAGGATTATCTGGTGATAAGTCGGGAGGCGGAGCGGGTCGGATTTCTCGCTCATTGCGGCGAGAAGCCCTTCCATATCGAATACGCCCTCCTCGGAGAGCTTCGCCGTCATCTTATAAAAGATTGCGCCGAGCATCTCCGCGTCGTCGGAGGCGCGGTGATGATTGAAGTTACCGAGGTCGAAATATTTATTGAGAACGTCAAGCTTGTGGCTCTTGAGCTCGGGGTTTACGAAACGCGACATTGCGACCGTATCGAGATACGAGTTCTCAAACGGGAGTCCGAGCATTTCCGCGTCGCGGCGGATAAAGCCCGTATCGAAGTCGGCGTTATGGGCAATCAGCAGTGCGTCGCCCGCGAACTCGAGGAAACCGGGAAGCACCGCGTCAATGGTGGGAGCATCCTTTACCATATCGTCGGTAATGCCCGTGAGCTCGACTATCTTTTCGGGTATCGGCATTTCGGGGTTGACGAGTGCGTCGTAGCGGTCGAGCACTTCTCCGCCCTTCATGCGAACGGCACCGATTTCGGTTATCTTATCGGTGATGTTAGAAAGACCGGTGGTCTCGATATCGAAAAAGACGTACTCGGTTTCGTCAAAGCGTCCCTCGCTGTGACCGAACACCGCCTTTGCGGTATCGTCGACGAAGTACGCCTC